>CACHDV010000011.1 GCA_902578675.1 uncultured Alphaproteobacteria bacterium | reverse complement strand
ATCGGCAGGGATAACGCCTTAGCTTTAACTCAACTCCAGGATAATCTCACTCCATTCAGTTTCGAGCAGGCCGAACGTATTATAAGCAGTGATTTCAACTGTGACATCGAACATTTATTCTCACACTTTGAAAAAAAACCTATAGCCGCAGCATCAATCGCTCAGGTTCACTTTGCTAGGCTTGTTGATGGTACAGACGTTGCTGTAAAAATACTTCGCCCAAATATCAACGAATTATTTGAGCGAGATGTAAAGCTCTTGTTTTGGCTAGCTGAGTTACTTGAGCGTTTCTTTCCAGCAACCCGAAGATTAAGGCTCGTAGATGTTATCGAAGTTTTTTGCACCTCAATAAAACTTGAGTTGGATTTGCGCATGGAAGCAAGTGCCGGCTCCGAATTAGCAGATAATTTTTCCGAAGACACCGATTTCAAGGTACCAAAAGTTTATTGGGATTATACATCCCAACGCGTGCTTACCATCGAAAAAATCACGGGTTGCCGACCTGACAACAGAGAAGAGCTTAAAAGGATGAATTTAGACCCACAGCAACTCGTAAAAAAATCAACCCGTATTTTTTTTAATCAGGTTTTCAGGGATGGTTTTTTTCATGGTGATATGCATCCAGGAAACGTCTTTATTTTGGAAGATGGAAGGATTGCACCAGTTGACTTCGGGATAATGGGTCGCCTTGATATGGCTACGAGGGTTTTTCTAGCAAAAATGCTTATCGGTTTCCTGACAAAGGACTATCATTCGGTTGCTAAACTACATTTTAAAGCAAGATACATCTCAGAGGATCAATCGGTTGAGATGTTTGCTCAGGCTTGTCGGTCTATAGGTGAACCTATTTTAAACCGCCCTCTAGCTGAAATTTCCTTAGCAAATTTACTATCCCAACTTTTTCGCATAACCAAACAATTTGAAATGGAAATACAACCACAACTTTTGCTACTCCAAAAAACAATGCTTGTTGCTGAAGGTGTAGGAAGGCAACTCGATCCAACAGTTAATATATGGGAGTTAGCGCAACCAATGATAAGGGATTGGATGGTGAAGACCCAGTCGCCAAAAATACCTTTACAGAGTTTTAGCGAAGAATTACCCGAATTAATTAACCGACTACCAAGCCTGTTCAAAAACTTTGAAATGGCATTAGAAAATTTAGCCCATAAAGGCATAACGGTTGAACATGAGAAAGAGCTATTAAACAAGAAAAAAAATAAAAAGCGCCGTCGGGTTAACAGGATATTTTTTAGTTTGGTAATAATATTAATGTTATCTGGCTATTGTGTTATGAAGTAAAATATCAGAAACGAACCGAACGCAAAACACATTTTGATGAATATAATTCTTCGGTAAGAGTAGAGAATTTCAAAATGCAGCAGTGGTTGAGGTATTCAATAGGTGCCCATGCAGGCCTTTTGCTGGGGATGGGCCTGGGCCGCTTCAGTTACACCCCAATTATTCCGATGCTAATTCAATCCAACCATCTTTCACCTGGAGAAACTGGCTATATTGGCGCGATAAATTTAAGTGGCTACATTTTTGGTGCGTTGCTTTTACCAAAATTGAGAAATTGGAGCAGTGAACCAAAATTAATTAGAACCTGTTTTATTGTTGGCCTTTTGGCATTGTTTGCTAGCATTGCACCCCTTGGGTTTTTCTGGCTGGCTTTTTGGCGTTTTTGCCTAGGAGTATTGGTAGCTATAATAATGATTTTGTGTATAGCCTACGTTACTAGGTTTGCACCAGAGAATAGGGTTGCTCTGGCCACATCTATCAGTTTTACAGGGGTAGGAGCAGGTATTCTAATATCGTCCTCAATATTGCCGTACCTATTAAAGTTTGGCGTTGAATGGGCTTGGGCTGGAAGTGCCTTTATTGGACTTCTTGCTACTATTGTTGGTTTATGGTCCTGGAGGGACGCCCCAAACCTCGAAGTCTCAACCTCCTCGAACACCCTGAGAAGACAAAAGTTATCAAACAGTGGATGGAAATTAGTAGTTGTCCAAGCTTTGTTTTCTATTGGCCTAATTCCTCATTCTATCTATTGGGTTGATTATCTAGTTCGCGACCTCAGGAATCCTATAGAATTTGGATCTATGCAATGGCTCTTAGTCGGGGTGGGCGGCCTTATTGGAACTTTTTTATGGGGAAAATTGGCTGATAGAATAGGACTAAATATCTCATTGGTTCTTGTTTTTGTCACGCTAGCATTATCAGCTATTTCACCAATTATCCTAACTAGTATTATGGCATTAACATTATCATCCCTGTTTTTTGGATCACAGCCTGGATCCGCGGCGATAATAGCTGGCAGAGCTCAATTTGCTACTGGAAAAGACGTAATGGTTAAATTATGGCGATATATGGTCCTGGCCGTGGGGGTGTCACAGATAATAGGTGGCTTTTTTCTAGTCACTCTTTTTAATCTTACTGGCAACTATACGCTTATCTTCGCAATCGGCGGCTCTGCTTTTGCTATAGCGGCTGTTATTTGCTGCACCTTACCAAAAGTCGCGCACAAATAGCTACTATCTGGGTCGTAAATTCAGCAGGTTTTTTGTTGAATTACGACTAAAATCGTAAATCAATCACAGTCTTCCAGAAAGGACATATGCCAGAATTTTGACAACTTGTTCTGGAGTTTCCGCAACCGCTAATGCAGCAGCATCAACTTCTTTAAGCGGATGCGTCAAGTTGGGATCATGAAGGACAACTATTGCCTTCCCAAGAGCAGCCGCATAGCCTGCATCGAATGCAGCGTTCCACTGTTTGTATTGATCTCCAAAACGCACTATAACTAGGTCAGATTTTTCTATGAGCGTCCTTGTTCTTATTGCATTAAGTTTAGCGCCTTTATGATCTTTCCAAAAAGGCGATTCCTCTTGTCCCAAAATCACAACACCACAGTCATCACTGCTATCATGGTTGGTAACTGGCGAATGAAATTTAACTGATAAATTCAAATCTGCTGCTCCAGATTGAATTTTTTCACGCCAATCAGTGTGTATTTCACCAGATAAATAAACTTCCAGAGCCGTCATTTTTTTCCATTTTCAACAATTGCGCAAATCTAATCTACCTGTTGCAACATGTATTGGTATATACACGGCAAGAGTTTTCCGTGCTCGTTCGTTAGGGTTATGTGTAATATAGACCATTTTATCAGCTTATTTCAAAGTATAAGGTTCATTAGCAATGATATTTATGGGACGCCGTTTAAATTCTCCCCCCCAAAAAATAGCCTTATTTCTAATTATTTTCGCATTTCTTTTTTTACCTACCATAGATGCGCTTGCAAAACTTTTGGGTGATAGTATTTCAGCTGGACAAATAGCGTGGAGCCGTTTTTTAATACAAACCATACTGATGTGCCCAATATTCTTTTGGGGCTTAAGAAAACATAAAACACAGAAAATTTTTTTGCAGTTCATGCGAGGTGCTTTGATCGCATGTACAACTGTTTTAATCTTTGCCTCGGTTAAATTCATGCCGTTGGCAGAAGTAATAGCGATCTTTTTTATCGAACCCCTGCTTGTCACCATGCTATCGGCAATAATTTTGGGTGAAAGACTTGGTTGGAAAAGGCTAGCGGCAACAACTATCGGTTTTTTTGGTGCCTTAGTGGTTGTTCAGCCAAACCATAAGCTATTAGGGCTCCTTTCATTTTTACCCTTTTTAGCTGCATTCTCGTTTGCATTTTACATGATCCTTACAAGAAAACTCGCTCAAATGGAAAATGCGGGTGTTTTACAATTTAATTCCGGCTTATCAGGGCTAATATTTATGAGTGTTATGCTTGCAACGTTTTCGAGTTTCGATATTCCCATGCTGGAAATAAAAATGCCCCAGAAGCAAGAGTGGGTACTGCTTATTCTAATAGGTGTGATAGCTACCCTTGGACACTTTATTCTGGCTTTCGCATCAAAATATATTGAGGCAAGTATCTTAGCCCCGTTTCAGTATCTTGAAATAATTGGTGCCACATTCTTGGGATTTTTGCTATTCGGAGACTTTCCAGCACCTGCTTCTTGGGTGGGGATCATGACCATCGTTTTTTCGGGAATCTATGTCTTCAAAAAAGAAACCTCTGTTACAAACTAAGATTTCGTCAAAAAAACTAAAGCTCGCACAATTAGAGGAGTACATAGCCACCATCTGAAATTATTGTTTCACCCACCACGTAATTCAATAAATCAGACGATAGCAGTAAAGCTAATTTTGCCATTTCATGTGCTTCAGCAAAACGTCCAGCTGGAATACCTTGCAAGGCAATATTTCGCTTGGAATGAGTATCCAAGGCGTTTTTATTCAATGCTGTGAGCGTCCTCCCAGGAGCAATACCCGCAACTCTAACTCCTTTAGAAGCCCATTCTGCCGCAATTGATTTTGTAAATTGGGAAACACCTGCTTTAGTAGCAGCATAAACTGCCCTTTCAGCAGCGCCATGAAACGCTAGCTGAGATGATGTGTTAATAATTACTCCCGAGCGTTGTTCCAACATCGATCTTCCTATCTTTTGCGCGACAGTGATGTGGCCTACAAGATTTATTGCAATCAATCTATTGATATCTAAATCCGACATCTCTTCAAAAGGGCCCATCCACACAACACCCGCGTTGTTAAGCAAAACATCAACCCTACCTACCTCTGTTGACATCTTTGCTATGGATGTTGGATCTGCCTGATCAAATTGAATTGTTTTCACTAAGCCCGAAAGTCTCTTGTAATCATCTTTTTGAATTTTCGTAATATCTGCGAGTATCAAGGAAGCTCCATGCTCACTAAAAGTTTTTGCCATTTCCGCGCCAATACCGCTTGCCGCTCCAGTGATAAGAACTCTCTTTCCACTAAAATCTAAATCTTTCGTTTCTATTTTCAAATAACATATCCATAAGATAAAAAGGGGTTTAAGAAGGCTTTAATTAGCAATTTTCCGAAAGAGAGGCAAAATTTTGTCGTCAGCCCACCATAACGGGACGAAGCTGATTTAAAGCTTAAATCTATGCACCGAAAGGGAACCAGGATACTGTCGTTACTATTTACTTAGTACCTTAACTTCAATGGCGATGGAACTATATACCTGCGGATCAGTAATCCAGAAAGCTTCTTAACTTTCTTGACCTAGACGGATGCTTAAGTTTTCGGAGTGCTTTTGCCTCAATTTGTCGTATTCTCTCTCTAGTAACAGAAAATTGCTGACCCACCTCTTCTAGTGTGTGATCTGTATTCATACCTATCCCAAATCTCATTCTCAGAACTCTCTCTTCTCTGGCTGTCAAACTTGCCAGCACCCTGGTGGTTGTTTCTCTCAGATTGGATTGAATGGCTGCATCCAGAGGCTGCACAGCTTTTTTATCCTCTATAAAATCACCTAAATGGCTATCCTCCTCATCACCAATTGGAGTTTCTAGACTAATTGGCTCTTTGGCAATTTTTAGGACTTTTCTGACCTTGTCCAATGGCATCACTAGCTTTTCAGCTAACTCTTCCGGGGTAGGCTCCCTGCCAATTTCATGCAACATCTGCCTCGAGGTTCTGACTAATTTATTTATAGTTTCGATCATATGTACCGGGATACGTATAGTACGAGCCTGGTCTGCTATTGATCTAGTAATAGCTTGGCGTATCCACCAAGTAGCATAAGTTGAAAACTTATATCCTCGTCTATACTCAAACTTATCAACTGCCTTCATAAGGCCTATGTTGCCTTCTTGAATTAAGTCTAAGAATTGCAACCCGCGATTAGTATACTTTTTGGCTATTGATATCACGAGCCTTAAGTTTGCCTCTACCATTTCTTTTTTTGCCCGGCCTGCTTCTCGCTCGCCCTTTTGAACTGTCTGAACTACCCTACGAAACTCTGGTATCGGCAATCCTGAATCTTCCGCAATAGAGACTAAGCTCTCCCGGGTGGTAAGTATCTCGTCTGCCCGAGTCTCCGCAAATTTTTTCCAATTATTCCCTGGCAAACCAGAAATCATTTCTATCCAATTTGGCTCTAATTCTTTTCCAAAATGCTGTGCCATAAAGTCGGCCCTTTTGACTTTATTACTTTCCGCAGCTTTCATTAGCCGCATATCCAACCCAACCAGATGCTTATTCAGTTTATATAGCTGCTCTACCAGCGCTTCTAAACGGCTAGCGTTCAGTCGAACCCCGTCCATTAGTTCGACTAATTCATCTTTTAACTTTGCATACCGTTGTTCGCTTTGTGCTGTAGCGGGCTCGCCTTTCAACATTCGAGACAAACGTCTATCTTGTACCTTCTTTAATTTTCCATAAATAGTAGCAATTTTATCGAACGTCTCCATTACATCAGGCATCAGGGCCGCTTCCATAGCCGCTAATGACATATTATTTTCTTCAATGTCCTCGTCGTCATCGTCTTCATCTAATTCAATACCGTCGTTTTCATTCACGGTCTCTGATTTTTCCGTTTCGGCTTCGCCTGAAATCGGTAATGTTGGTGCCCCTGTTTCAGATTGGACATCAGGGTTTCCTCCATAGGTTGCATCCAAATCAATTACGTCCCTGAGCAGCACCTGTCCTTCTTTAATTGCATCTCTCCATTTGACGAGAGCTTTTATGGTAAGCGGACTTTCAGCTATTCCACCAATCATCAGCTCTCTTCCAGCTTCAATGCGCTTCGCTATTGCGATCTCCCCCTCGCGGGAAAGGAGTTCTACCCCACCCATTTCACGCAAATACATTCGAACAGGGTCGTCGGTTCTACCAACGTCGTCTTCCGCAACATTTCCTAATGCACCAGCTTCTTGATCTTCCTTCGAGCTGGTGTTGTTGTCTTCGCTTTCTTCATTCTCTGTAACGGTTACTCCCATATCACTAAGTGACGAAAGGATATCTTCAATCTGTTCGGAGTTCAGTTGAGTTTGTGAGAAGGCAGCGTTGACCTCGCCAAACGTAAGAAATCCCCTATCCTTCCCCTTTTTGATAAGGTTTTTCACGGCAATATTAATAGTATCTATAAGGGGACCATCACTATTTTGATCTTCCCGATCATTTCTATTTTGAACTTTTGCTGCTAGCGCTTGTTTTGCCATTATAATCACTCACCCAAAACCATTAGTACTAAAACAATATGCTAAACAGGGTCTTCCAAGTTTGACCCACCATTAACCGAAACCAAAGCAGCCCTTAGGGATGACAAACGATTCCAATTTACTTCGTTTAAGTCATCCATTACGGCGTTTGTGGCCAAGGCTATTTGTTCCTCTAACTGATATTTCCCTATCCTGGATAATAGTTCTCTAACACCATCTCTCGCTTTCTGAATAGCCACCCCTGGCCCCGCAAATGCTATGTGGGCGAGAGCTTTATCTTCTAAAACACCCTCAAAATTATCCGTATAGCCTCTTTCAAATAAACGTCTTTTTAAATACTGTGCATTAACTGACTCTCCATCAGCATGAATGTCTAAAATGTCTAGACGGAGTTTGTCAAGAAATGGATCTCCTAATTCCAAATAACCTAGAGCCTCTCCGAAATCTTCAACCAAACTTGGGTGCATTAAAAATGCTGCTAAAATAGCTTGCTTCTGACGCCTTTCCATTATTTGAGTGATGTTTACTCTAGCTGCTTTGTTGCTTATAGACGATCTAATAGATTTATATGGGTTGGATCGTGAATGACCGTAATAGGGACCTGCCATTCCACTGGTTACTGCTCGCATTGAAGCCCTAAAGTTAATAATTTTTGCTTCTATCGAATCCTTATAGGCCTCTCTCACTGTCTGGTTTTTTATTTCCCCAACTCGTTTCCTTATCCTCTTAAAAAAAGCTGCTTGTTTCTCTGGTGTGTCTAGCGATCCATTACTTTGTTCCGTTTCCCAAAAGAAGTCTGATAGTCCAGTTGATGACTCAAGCAACTCTCGAAACTTGTTTGCCCCTCCACGTCTGACAATATCGTCAGGATCCTCCCCTGGCGGCAAAGAAGCGAATCTCGCTGAGAACCCTGGTTCGAGCATTGGTAGCAATCTGTCACACGCTCTCACTGCTGCACGCATTCCGGCGCTATCTCCATCAAAACATATAATTGGTTCAGTTGAAAACTTCCAAAGTTCCCTAATTTGTCCTTCAGTCAGAGCCGTACCCAGGGGTGCCACAGCGTTGCTCATGCCAACTTCAGCTAACGAAATGACATCCATGTATCCCTCGACAACTATCAGCTGATTGGTTTTGTGAGCTATCTCCCCTGTCATTTGGCCTTGATATAAAATCTGACCCTTTTGAAATAAGCTGGTTTCAGGTGAGTTCAAGTACTTTGGTTCTTGGTTATTTAGTGCCCGACCTCCGAAACCAATAATTTGGCCTCTTCTATCGCTGATTGGGAAAATAAGTCTTCCTCTAAAATAGTCGTAGGTTGATGAAGATGCAGCTGACTTTTTTATTAGACCTGCCTCTTCTAGCAATTTTTCTTCAATACCTCGGCCTTGCATATCCATGCGAAAGGTCTTTGAATTGGCCGGCGCTAACCCTAATCGAAAAGATTTAATCGTCTTGTCTGACAATCCTCTTTCTTTCAGGTAATCCAATCCAGCTTTAGTCGGTGCCTTCCTTAAAAACTCCTCGAAATAAATTGTAACTTCGTCTAGGACTTCCCTTAACGTCCTTCGGCGGGCCTCTTTTGCACGCTCTATTGGGTCCTGTTTGGGGACTTCCAATCCAGCTAAGTTGGCTAATTTATCTACACTTTCAACAAAGTTTAGCCCCTCAGTTTCCATAGTGAATTTGATTATGTCCCCGTGTGCTCCGCACGCAAAACAATGATAGAAGTTTTTTTCATCCACAACAGATAAAGAGGGTTTGCTATCGTTGTGAAAGGGACAAAGAGCTAGAAACTCTCTTCCTCTCTTAATAAGTTTTAATTTTTTACCAACAACCTCGGAAATTCGAATCCGAGACCTTAATTCATCAAGAAAATCAGCTGGAAAGCTCATATGCTAAGGACCATAAACCCGGAGTGTTTGAAGTACGAACTAAGGAAAAACTTAAGGCCGTGTAAATATGGACTATTTGAACAAAAAATGCGAGTCAACAAACTAAGATTTTAAAGCCAACAAGATCGATATACTGGGCTGCCATTTACGAAAGTTGCTATCAATTTCCGTTCCCCAAAATCCTGCTGCTCGATTAATATCAAATCCGCTCGTTTTCCCTCGATTATCTCACCCCTATCCGTTAACCCCGCCGCTTCAGCTGGCGCCTTGGAGACCATCCTCCAACTGGAGCCAAAGTCCAGAATTTTGTTCTCTGATAAGTTGAAAGGTGCTTGCATCAGAGCAGGGTAATAATAATCGGAACACAATATATCTCCCATGCCAGCCTTTATATTTCTCGAGGCGGATAGGCCAGATTTTCCCATATGGCTTCCTCCTCTTATAATATTTGGTGCTCCGAGTACAATGAAGTTACCTAATTCATATGCTTGAGTGATTGCATCCATTGTTAATGGAAATTCACTAATATGACAGCCTAAGGAATCATAAAATTGTCTTATGGTAGCGGTTTTGTCGTCATGGCTTGCCATGGAAATAGAATTTTTTCTTGCAGTTTTTGCTAGTTTTTCGATTAGTTGGGTAGTTTCACTTTCGCGTTCTGAGAGTCTTTCGACTAAAGACAAAAAGTCTATTTTTGCCAGACCGGTGCGCTCTAAAAATTGCGAAAGAGGCTGGTCTTCACGAATTTTTTTGCGAATTGAAGGAAGATGGTTATTAAAAGCCACGAAGTGTATCTCTCCATTTGAGATCCAATCAACAACTTCGTCTTCTGCGGCGAAATTAAACGTTTCAAATCGTAGATGACATTTTGTAGCCGCCCCTAACCCATCGGAAACCTTCTTCAAAGCCGTCAAAACTTTAATTACTGTCTCGCGACCACGTAGCCCAGGTTCCCAAGAGTAAGTTATCCCGTGAAAACCTGTTGTGATCCCATTTGCGACCAGCTGTCTGTCCGTGTCTAAAAATGCAAGTTCTAAAGGGAATGTAACCCCAGGCCGCGGCATTATTTGCCTTTCAAAGGCATCGCCGTGAAGATCCACAATGCCTGGTAAAACCATGCATCCAGAAGCATCTATTCTTTTAACAGTTTTGGCGGGTGATACTCCAATGGAATCAATTCTCCCCTCAGAAATCACGATATCTGTTTCTTGAGTTTCACCACTTGGTAAAAGAACATGACCCCCTTGGATACAAAATTTGTTTACCTTACTTGTCATTAGTCACCCTTATTATCAATAATTCTGATACCATGCGTTATATTAACTATAGAGTTTTACCTCTCTTTTTGGAATTACAGATGGGTAATATCTTGAGTAAAGATAAAAAAACTATCGGCCCAAATAATAATAGATCCGGACGATTTGCCATTTATTACGCTCCGACGCCATTTTCGGAGCTTCATTCACTTGGAAGTACCTGGCTAGGACGAGATAGCGCGACTGGAAAAATCATAGAACAGCCTTCTATATCTGGTATAGCCTCTGAGCGTTTGTCCGAATTAACTAAAAGTGCCAGACATTATGGATTTCATGCGACATTGAAACCCCCTTTTCAATTAAAGCATGGAACTTCATTAACTCTCTTGAAGCATGCACTGAGACAAGTGTGCGAAGATACAAGCCCGTTTTACGTAAAACTTGACGTTTCGACCTTGGGCAAATTCTTCGCCTTAATGCTGTCGAAACCCAATCCAAAGATACAAAGTCTAGCCGAGATTATGGTTAGAGAAATTGATGCTTTTAGAGAACATCTCACCAAAGAAGAACTCGCAATACGAAGATCAAAAGGCCTAACCCCTTCACAAGATAAAAATTTGATTAAATGGGGCTATCCTTACGTGTTTTCGGAATTTCGATTTCATATGACACTAACTGCTAAAATACAATTAACTAAGGAGCAAGCCATTATTCACGATGCCATCCAGAGGCATTTTTCTAAATCATTAAAGAAAAGGATAAAAATTGAATATGTTTGTTTGTTTCATCAAACCAACAGACAGGCCCCTTTTTTGTTGGTTGATCAATTCAAGCTAGGTTTAAAATGAAACTAAAAATTCGTGAAGGTACTATCTCGGACGATGAATTGTGCGGCACTATTATGCTGGGAGCTCTAGTGAGTGCAGATATTCCACGATCATTTTTAAAAGACGATGTTCTAATATTACCGCTTCGAAGTAATTTGAGATTTATTGCCTTCTACGATCAAACGCCCGCCGGTTTTTGTGATTACTCAATTTCCAAGAGTCACATAAATTATTTATTCGTCAGTCCTTTATTTCAAGCTAACGGAGTAGGCACTTGTCTCCTAGAGAACGTCCAAAGACGTCTCGAAACCCCCATTTCAGTAAACGTTTTATGCAGAAACGAAAAAGCGATTTTGTGGTATTTAAAAAAAGACTTTACTGTTACAAAACTCTGGTCAGAACAATTCAATGGGCAACTAACCGCGTGGTTAAAACTTACAAGAAAAGCTTTATAAGCTAATTCGTGCCGAGCCTCTGCAAAAATGGCACTCCTGTAATATTGAAGCTAATTTAGAGGTATCAATGGCTTTCGACGTTTAAAAATATATTATAAATTGGATGCTCAGCTTCGTATCACAAATGAAAGGACATGAATCTTGAACGGATACCCTCGAAACCTCATTGGTTACGCTGACACCCCTCCCCATCCACAATGGCCAAACGGCGCCCGCATAGCTGTAAACTTTGTTATCAATTACGAGGAAGGATCCGAGTACTCTATACCAGACGGAGATGGGTTTTCCGAAGCGAGTCTAACCGAATCACCTTCATCCACTATTCCTCATGGAACCCGTGATTTAGCAGCAGAGACACTTTTTGAGTACGGTTCAAGAGTAGGGTTTTGGCGTTTATTAAATTTATTTTTACGACACAAATTTCCCGTTACAATTTTCGCGTGTGCTTTAGCACTTGAACGTAACCCCCGAGTGGTCGAAGCAATAAAAAAGTATGAATTGGATATCTGTTGCCATGGCTGGCGTTGGATCGAGCACTATAAGCTTAGTGAAGATGAGGAGAGAGAACACATCAAGAAAGCCGTCGCATCGCTGCAAAATTTATTCGGCCAACGACCGTTAGGGTGGTATTGCCGAACGGGCCCTAGTGTAAATACTAGGCGCCTTTTATTGGAAGAAGGTGGATTTATATACGACTCTGATGCGTACAACGATGAGCTACCATACTGGCTTGAGTTTCCCAACAAAGCTCATTTAGTGATCCCATATTCGCTGACGACGAATGACTCAAAATTTGGCCGCGGTTGGTTTAGCACCTCAGATGATTTTTTTAAATTTAACAAAGATGCCTTCGATTTACTCTACGAAGAAGGCAAGACAGCACCAAAGATGATGTCTGTTGGCCTGCACCAGAGGTTGATTGGCCATCCCGCCCGAGCGATGGGTCTTAAGCGATTTCTAGATTATATTGCTAACTTTGATGATATTTGGGTATGCAATCGAATAGACATAGCTAAACATTGGTTTAAAACGCACCCCCATCCGTTGCAACCAGAAACATCGAAAATATTCTATTAAAATTGCTGTCTCTTATGTGATAGATAATCTGATAAATCCAATATTTCTGCTTGAGATGGAGCCTCTTCGCTGGGTAGTTTGTAACCTCCATTCATCCAGTTTCCTAAATCAATGAGCTTGCACCTTGCAGAGCAGAACGGTTTATAACTCTCGGCTTGTGGCTTATCACATAAAGCGCATACAGCTTTTTTACCTAACGTCATATTCTGAATTAATCCCGTTTTTTATTAAGAACTCATTATCGGTCATTTCGCTGTCTTCTGTTATTAAGACTTTCGCGCCTATTTTGTCGTTTATATTTCGCACCTCCTTATCAAAAGTGGTGTTTATTACATTTTTTAAAGACAGAGAACATATAACTTCGGGATAGGCTATTCCTGTTGTCTTTTTCATCAAACACCGTAATACCTTTAACGCAACCGTTTCTAATGCCGGTGTGTTGTCTTCAACTGTTCCAACTAATACTTCTTTTAATGATACTCCTTCTCGCGGTTTTGTTATTTCCAGCAGCCCTGTACGTGTCCAACCATGGATGACTAACGGCACTTCTTCATTAAGGGCAAAACTTTGCAGATTTTCCAGAAAGTTATTTCTTATCTTGAAATTCTTAAATCTTGGAAAATCTATAAGTATGATGCCACCTATCTCTCTCAACCGAAGCTGCCATAAAATTTCCTCAGCAAGATGTGCGACTAGAGAAGTAGTTTCTGATCTTGGCTTACTGCCACTTCCAATGTCTATATCAATCGAAGTAAGAGCTTCAGTCTCATCGAAAAAGAGGTAAGCACCACTATCTAATGATATTTTTCGTTCGAGTGCGCGATTTATCTCGAAGTCTACGCCATAATCTTTAAATAAACCACCATATCTACCCTCATAAACGTTTGCGTTTGGATACTTTTCCATTGCATGACCCAACGCACCAAGTGATGGCATCAGTATTGAGGGGGAACAACTTTTTGAAATTCTTTCTTCGACGTCTTTCCATTTTTGTAATTCAGCCAAGGTTACTTCCTTCATACAGAGCAAATTGCTCACGTCAAAAGATTCTCTTATATGAACACCTATGCCGTTCGGAATATTCTCATCTATAAATTGTTTTATCAAACCTCTCTTTTTTTTTGATTTGATTTTTCGTGAAATCGACGAAGTATCCATCACTGGGTAGAGGTCAAAATACTTTCCTCTAAGACAAATATTCGAGCTTACTCGAGCGGATTTTTTTCTATACGCATCACTTAAAACTTGGACAAGTAGAGACTCTCCATCAATGGGCTGGTTAATTTTTCCATGCTCTATATACCCGGAGGAAGTACCTAGATCTAAAAAACTTGCTCCTAACTCCTTTCGTGTAGCCGTTATTCTAGCGAGTATGATAGCACCTCTTAACCATGGTGCGTGATGTCGCTCTATAAATAAATTTGCGAGACGATTATTTTTTAAAACAGCAACTCTTTTTTCACCCGGCGATGTATCGATAATTATTTTTTCGTCAGAAATCAAAATAATCTTCTCACCGATTACATTCTTTATAGTTAAAGCCCAATCCCCTCAAGGCATTGTAAACCTCATGAAGAGGTAAGCCCACCACATTAGAATACGAACCCTGTATTTTTTTTATGAAAGCAGCTCCCCTACCTTGAATAGCGTACCCCCCAGCCTTTCCAATCCATTCCCCACTGACTAAATAATCATTGATCTCCTGCTCATCTAGACGTTTGAAAGTTACAGAAGAAACAACTAACCTTTTTACATATTGATTATCTGCTCCAATCACGACAAACGCCCCCAAAACCTTGTGGCTACGGCCAGAAAGTCTTCGCAAACATTTCTCTGCTTGATTCTTTGAGGTCGGTTTATCTAGGATCCTTGTGCCGCATGTTACAACCGTATCAGCGGCTAAAATAACGCATCTTTGGTGTCTATGCCTTACTGTTTCTGCTTTTTCCAAAGCAACCCTAGCAGCATATTTTTTGGGGGTTTCTAGCTTCCTTATAGTTTCATCAATGTCAGCCGCATCTGATAAAAAGTTTTCTAGACCAATTTGTTTAAGAAGGTCACTTCGCCTTGGAGACCCCGACGCCAAAACTAATTCTAGGCCATCTGGAGGTAAAAATAGTTTTTTTCCGTTTTCCACGAAACTCTATGGAATACTTTATTTGAATCTAAATGTAATGCGGCCCTTGGTTAAGTCATAGGGCGTCATCTCAACGTTAACTCTATCGCCTGCCAATACTCTAATGCGATTTTTCCTCATTCTTCCGCTGGTATGAGCCAAAACTTCGTGGTCATTATCTAGCTTAACCCTAAACATAGCATTTGGTAGCAACTCCGAAATTGTACCAGCAACTTCCAAAACATCTTCTTTACCCAACTTATACTCCTATCATGTTAAAAACATTCTCTAAACCTGCGGGCGAATAGCCCTAAGGTCAAGCCGTTTTTTTGAGCTCAAAAAAACCTCTTCGGTTGTTTATCATGCAACCGTCTATAAAGTTTAGATAGTGGAGACCTGACCACGCACATTTTTTACGAACATCACTTCAAGGTGCTCAAACGAACTCTAATTGATTCTGCATGAGCCGGAAGACCCTCAGCTTCAGCAAGGGTTACAGCTGATGGGCCAATCTTCTCCAAGCTCCTTAAATTGCATTCAACAAACGTAGACCTTTTCATAAAATCGAAGACCGATAATCCAGATGAAAATCTTGCTGCTCGATCAGTTGGTAAAACATGATTAGGACCAGCAACATAATCACCAATGGCCTCCGGCGTATACCTCCCTAAGAAAATTGCTCCAGCATGCTTAATTAATTTCATTAATTCATTAGGCTTTTCGACAGCGAGCTCCAGATGTTCGGGAGCTATGCGGTCGACAAGTTCTGGCGCTTCAGCTAATGAACTTATAACGATTATCGCACCTTGTTTCTCCCAACTAGCCCTAGCAATTTCGGATCGTTTTAACGATATTAAGGTTTCCTCCACAGCATTGATTACCTCTGTGGCAAATTTTTCACTGTCAGTTATTAAGATTGATCTAGCAACTTCATCGTGCTCTGCCTGCGCTAGCAGATCATAAGCTATCCATTTGGGATCGTTTAATGTATCCGCAACAATTAAAACTTCTGACGGCCCCGCGATAGAGTCTATTCCAACAACGCCATAGACTAGTTTTTTTGCGGCAGCGACAAAGGCATTCCCTGGCCCAACAATTTTGTCGACCGGGTTAATCGTCTCTGTTCCATAAGCTAACGCTGCTATCGCTTGAGCGCCTCCAACTCGATAAACTTCCTGTACATCGGCCAGTTTTGCAGCAGCGAGAACTAATGGGTTTATAGATCCATGGCTTTGAGGTACGGCAATCACCCGTCTCGGTACCCCTGCCACTTTTGCCGGTATGGCATTCATTAGCACCGAGCTTGGGTAAGATGCTGTACCACCAGGCACATATAGACCGACAGAATCGACTGAACTCCAGCGCATTCCCATTTTTACCTCTGTCTCATCTAAGTATTCAAAATTATCCGGCATTTGTTTAAGATGAAACGCTGTTATCCTATCTGCTGCAAATTTCAGTGCATCGTATTGATCAGTAGTTATTCTATTAATAGCTTCGTCAATTTCGTCGGTATCTATAATTAAACCCGTTGATATTAGATCCAGCCCATCTAACTCCTTGGTGAGTTTAATAAGCGCCTCGTCTCCGCTTTTCCTCACTTTTTCGATGATACCTGCGGAAACTTTAGTAGCATCTTCGACCCTTGTCGCTCTCCGCGCCAAAAGCTTTTCAAACAACTCGTAAAAGTTAGGGTTACTACTATTTATTTTCGATGCCATCCGAAACCTCTCTAAAACGATCGATCCACATATTTATTGTCTGTGGATTTGTTTTGAAAGTAGCCCTATTTACCGCCAATCGCGCACTGATCTCCGAAATTTTTTCCATTTCAACCAAACCATTTGCTGATAGCGTAGCCCCAGAGGAAACCAAATCAACAATCCTCCGACAAAGTCCCAGTCGCGGTGCAAGTTCCATAGCACCATTAAGTTTTATGCACTCCGCTTGGACCCCACGAGCCGCAAAATATCGTTTAGTGATATTTGGGTATTTTGTCGCAATCCTTAGATGACTCCATCGCATTGGGTCCTCCGTAGCAGCTAATTCCTTGGGCCCTGCAACAGATAACCTACACTTCCCAACTTTAAGATCAACTGGCGAGTAAATTTCGGAATGATCAAACTCCATCAACACATCGCTCCCACAAATAGCTAGATGCGCTGCTCCAAAAGCTAGAAATGTTGCTGTATCAAAGCTCCTTACTCTAATTAAATCTATGCTCGGGTCTTTAGTTGAAAATTGAAGACGACGCGAACTCTCATTAAAAAATTCATCCTCGGGCTCAATTCCTGCACTTGACATGAGCGGAGCTACATCAGAGAGGATCCGCCCTTTTGGAATAGCGAGCACCAATGGTTTTTGAGTCTCCATCTAAGTCGATTCCTCATGTTTTGGACATTGTGTGGTAGGCCAACTTTCTCCCAAGTCTTTAATCGTTAATTTTAAGCTATTTACACTGAGTCTTATCGTCTTTGAGTCGGAAAATTGTAAATCCAAATTCTGACCGCTCTCATAAAAACTCAAAAAATTTAAAAATTGTGACCTATCATTTATATCAATTTGTTGTGTTTGCATATATTCCACTTTATCGATTAATAAACCGCATAGGCATCGCTGGTAAACAATTGGTTTTCCTATAGTCTCTGCGTTTTTTGTTAACTCCCATCTGAACCTTTGAAGGACCATAATGACTTGCTTTTGTGAAGGGGTGTATAATATATCGGCAATTGGAACAATAGAATCCTGCAATAATGCAGAAAGAACGTTCAGATCATCGGATGAGGTTGCCTGCAAACGCAAATAGCGGGTGGGTACTTTTTGCTGGAATTTATCTTTCAATTAAGACACCATCTTATCATTTCACATCAAGTTCTTACTCGATCTATTATTGCACCACAGGATTTTAATTTAGACACAAGGTTCTCATAGCCTCTATCTAAATGATAAATTCTATTAATAGTTGTTTCGCCACTAGCTGCTAATCCCGCGAGGACCAAAGAGACCGACGCACGTAAGTCAGTTGCCATAACTGGCGCTCCCATGAGTTTGTTCACGCCTCTAATAAGCGCGGTAGAGTTGTGCACATTTATATTAGCCCCCATTCGGTTTAACTCCGGTACGTGCATAAATCTATTCTCAAAAATTGTTTCTGTAATCATACTGGCTCCATCGACTCGGGTCATGTACGCCATAACTTGAGCTTGCAAGTCCGTTGGAAATCCAGGATATGGGTCGGTCATAATATCCACAGCGCAGGGACTACCACTAGGGCCTTCCACAAGGATCCCGGAGCTATTCTCTTCTATCCTTGCACCTGACGCTAAAAGTACGTCTAGTACAGCTCTCAAGTCACTGAAATTTGCACCAACAAGTTCTAATTTTCCCCCAGTAATGCAGGCCGCTATAGCGAATGTGCCAGCCTCAATTCTATCAGCAATGACCGAATGAGTGGTTCCACGCAAGCTTTCTTTCCCCTGAATTCGAATGGTGTCGGTGCCATGGCCTTCTATTTCGGCACCCATCTTTATTAAACATTCAGCCAAATTTACTATTTCTGGCTCACGGGCGACGTTTGATAACTCTGTCTCACCATCGGCTAGAGACGCAGCGAGCATTATGTTTTCCGTAGCGCCAACTGAAACCATTGGGAAGTTTATCCTACTACCTTGGAGACGATTTCCTCTCGCTACCTTTGCTTCCACATAACCACGAGACAAGTCAATTTGGGCACCCATTTGCATTAATGCATTTAAATGTAAATCCACCGGCCTATTCCCGATAGCACAACCGCCTGGCAAAGAAACACGAGCTTTCCCAGAGCGAGCAATCAGCGGACCCAGCACCAAAATTGAGGCGCGCATTTTGCGAACAATATCATATGGCGCCTCTGTATTTGTAATTTTTTCACACTTTAACCCCAGAGATGTGGGACTTTTCGTTAAATCCTCGATTTCAACGCCAACCCCCACAAGCAATTCACGCATAGAATTAACATCTCCTAAGCGTGGTATGTTTTCTAAAAACATTTTCTCATTGGTTAGCAAAGTTGTAGCCATGAGTGGAAGAGCCGCATTTTTCGCCCCACTAATATCAATTTTTCCCGAAAGTTTTGATCCCCCGGTTAAAATGATTTTATCCATGCGCACCTCGAATACATTTTAAAAATTTCCAAAGTTTTTCATTGGATTAGGGATACTCATCTAAATTGTAGCTAAGGCTACTGTTGTCAGAATCAAATAACTACCACGATTTTAAGAAAAAGCTAATTGGAACTGTCGCCACGGCCCCTGTCAGGTTGCTGTTGAAGTTTTCTTCGTTTCAAGTTGGCCCTAAGAGCTTTAGCTCGCCTGGCTTCAATTTCTTTCTTCTTAGTCTGAGTTGCGGGGTGTCTTTTAACCATCTTTCAGATACTTCGTAAATGTTTGGTTCTAGGGGTTAATAAATTTTACGATATCTCAAGTACTTAACATCATCAAATAAACTTGCTTTATATGTCAGGCCTATGGCATTGTGGCTCCAAAATTTGAAGGTAAATTCCTACGATTCGCTGCCGTAGCTCAGGGGTAGAGCACTCCATTGGTAATGGCGAGGTCGACAGTTCAAATCTGTCCGGCAGCACCACTTTCCAAACACCGATTACTATGTCTACAGAAAAGAGCTTTTTCCAATAGGGTTAAGTAACACTCTATTAACCCTGCATCTATTATTAGATGTTTAGTAAATCGCCTCATACCGACCAAATTATTTAAAGCTGGGAAGGGTGCGCTGACCAACCATAAATATTATCTAAGGTCTTGCCCATCAGTTGGGCTTTTTCACTTAAACTAAGCGGTGCACTGTCAAGAAAGCAGTCCACACTTTCTCTGTAAGAAACAAACTTAATCGCGCGCGTCCAATCCGTACCCCACATACATCTTTCGAGCGAAAACCTGGAGAAAACTTCTTCTAAAGGACCCCAGATGTCAGAAAATGGAAAAGCTTGGTGTGATAGAGTACAGACGCCCGTAATCTTAATTACAACATTATCATGACTTGCGAGTTCTAAAACCTTTCCTAGTTTAGAGAAAGGATTGTCGGGGACTGGTGGTTTGAATGGTTGTTTTATACCCAAATGGTCAATGACCAGCCGAGTATCGGGGTATTTTTTTGCCAAGCGGCCAGCCTCCTCAACATTTTCCCAACACAGGAGGTTTACAGGAAAGTTACACCTTGAGGCTGTCCTCATGACCACATCTAGGCCGTGATCGCTCAAATTTCTCTGCTCCTCATAAGCCAACATTAGCCTTATCGCCACAGCTCCCTTATTTTTGGCCCACTCTTGTATGATTTCACCGACTTCTGGATTATTGGGATCTACTGGCTTTACCAACCTAAACTTATTGGGATATTTCTCATAAACACTATTAGCGTAGCTGGCGTCATATCTATACATAGTCCAGGGGGAGACCAAAATTGCACCATCCACACCAACGCTCTCCATTTCCCCAACCATAGTATCACCGGTAACCTCTTCTGGCCCAACCAACTCATCAAACCATGGTCTTTCTTTATGATTCCGTTCGTATGCGTGAACCTGCGCATCTATCAGTCTCACTTCCATTAGTCCCCTTTCAAAAATGTATTTTGCGGTTTAGCAGAAATGATTAAATGGTATTTTTATTCTGGATCCGTAAAAGATTCTTCAAAAGCTTTCATTATTGGATAAGTGAAGTATGTAATCAATGTTCGTTTACCTACTTTGATATCTGCCGACGCCAGCATGCCTTGAGAGAGGTTAAAGTCTTGTGGCATTTTTGAGTCTTTGACGCTCTGGGTTTTAACCCTTCCCCGATAATAAACACCCTTATCACCAGCAAGGGATTCATTAAATGTATCTTTTGAGATAAATACTAATTCTCCGTCTAATCCACCAAATTCTTGGAATGGCATCGCATCCAACTTCACAGAGACTGGCATTCCAATCTTTATGTCGCTAATTTCTTTCGAGTCAATATCAACCTCCAAAAAGAGTGGTTGATTTGTTTGAACAAGTGTAATTATTGGGTCACCTTCACGGATGTTTCCTCCGCTAGCAACAGACGGTATATCAAGCACAACGCCGTCACCCGGAGATCTAACAACGATATTGTCAACTAACCTCTGCAATTTGATCTTTTCCTGCTCAAGTTGCATTAATTCTTCGTTTTTGCCAGTGATTTCAGCTGTCAGATTAGAGGCCCATTGCGCAATGAAAGCCTGCTTGTCCGCGTTCAATGTGGTAATTTCAGATCTTAACTTTGTTATTGCACTCTGAGCATTAAACTGAGCTTTTTCCGCATTTAATAACTGGTCTTTTGCTTGTAAGTACTTCAGCAGAGAACCAATTTTACGATCATAGAGATCTTTTTGAACCTTTGTTAATTTTCGTTTAATTTCGGACTGCTTCTCAGATATTTTGAATAGTTCCCTAGATGCTTCATATTCATTCTGGAGTTTTGTCAACTTGGAATTAAAGGAGTTATTTTTTTCTCTGTATTCTGTAACTTTTTTAACTAAGGTGTTTTTATAGAGTTCGCTAAGTGAATTGCTGGTATTTTTTAGCCCCAACTTTTTAACAGTATCATAGTAGAGATTATCCAAACTAATAGTTGGCTTTAATTCACTTGGCCTGTCCACGAGTGACTGTTCCATGTTAAGCCGGATCAATGACTGGTAAATATTATCTATCTTTTCCTGGTTTTGTTTTAAGTTTACCTTTACGACAGTGTCATCCAAATACGCAACTATCTGACCCTTGGAAACAGCGTCACCCCGCTCAACTTCAACACTTTTAACGACGGAGCTTGCACTCGCTTCTACAATTAAGTTTGGCGTTGCTGTCATAAACTCGCCTCTGGCTGAAATTGTTGTATCAACTTCGTTAAGGGCCGCAAACACTACTCCCAAGATAAAGAATGCTAATAAACTAATCGTTGATATCAGTAATGGTTTTGACGGGCCTTGTTTGTAAATTGCGTCAGTGTCATTTATCTCGTGGTCATGACTCGCGTCAGCTCCATTGATGCCGACCTCCACTATCTGCGAAGCGTCTCCACTCAAGCTTTCATATCTTGCTACAAGCTGGTTCGCCGCCCTTAAATTTTCTGATATTGTCTTCATAATCCGAATAGCGGCTTCCGGATTTTGTCTTAGATAGTTCACAAAATTTTCTGCCGTGACTTCTGTTACAACGGTGTCACCCTTCGCCCTAGCGCCAGCACTTCGCGGATTACCATCTATTAACGCCATCTCGCCAAAAATAGTAGGCGGCTCTAATTCTGCCAGCACTTGGTCCCCACCAGACCCATGTTTCACAATTTCAACTACACCGGACTTGACGATATATCCATATACTGCGCTCTCGCCTTCGCGAAATATATATTCCCCACTAGAAAAAGTTTGATCACCCGACATTGTTTCTCTCTTCGTCGCTTACGGGACAGATTTTTTTAGGCCCCTGATAGTTTCTGATCCATTGTCCATAACTCTTTGTACAATGGACATGTCTTAAGAAGATCCTCGTGCTTCCCTTGACCAACAACCACACCCTTTTCAAGCACAACTATTTGCTCAAATTCAGCAGTCAGCCGCATATCATGAGTTGCCATCATCACCGTTTTATGTTCGGCAATCTTAGGGAAATTTTCAAAAAAGCCAATCTGTGTAGACTTATCAAAATTAACCAGCGCCTCGTCCAATAACAATATTTTTGGCTTTGCCATCAGCCCCCTCGCTAGCGCAACGGTAACCCGATTTCCTTGCGATAAGGGTAGTCCAAACTGATTTATTTCGGTAGAAATACCGTCTGGTAATTCCTCCAACACCTTTGATAACCCGGATATATCAAGAATTTCCTGAAACTCTCTCTCGCTTATATTTGGCTGCACCTTTCTCAAATTTTCTTCGATCGTTGCTCCAAAAAAGACCGGCTTGGCATCGATCAACGTCGTCTGGCTTCGGTAATTATCCAGACTGAGATACCTGATATTTTGCCCGTCAATTTCCATTGCACCCATATTAGGCCTCAAAAAACCCTGGCAAAGCCTCAGAAAAGTTGTCTTCCCAGATCCAGATGGCCCTACTACCGCTACTTTAGTTCGAGGTGCAATATCGAGATTGAGACCATTTAGTGCTGCCGTGTCATCAAATTTGACAATTACGTCGCGGCAAACTACCCCACCCTTGACTACATGTTGATTACCTGCCCCTAAACGTTCAGTAGGCCCATTCCAAGTTGTCCCCACTGTGTCAATTGTATTTTTGAAATTTGTTAAGTCTGCGAAAAATGTAAAAATGGCTGTAACTGGAGCAACTAACTTACCTGCCAGCATGTTACATGAAATGATAGCTCCAGCTGAAAGTGATCCCGCCAAGACCAGTAGAACTCCAGTGAATACCAATACCACTGTCATAATTTGGGTGAGAGTAGAATTAATATTTGTAACTGCAAGGTTTGCTATTTGACCTGCAACAGACCGTCTAATACTGCTCGAAGATATTTGTCGCCATTCCTTACGTTGAGTGGGCTCCAAAGAAAATGCCTTTATCGTTTCGATACCGGCAACGCTAGCTTGAACTGTTCTTCTTTTTGAGGCTTCTATCGGTCCCGTAATCTTACCCTCTTCCTTTTGCCGCCAGCGACTAAATAATGTTATTGCTCCAATCAAAATCGTGAAACATGCAACGATCAAGGCAAGCGCGGGACTATAGCCAAATAGGACCGGCATAAATACTAGTAATCCTGTAGCATCAAAAATGGTCGTAAGAACTTGGCGTGATATAAAATTTTTGATCGTTAAAGGCGATTGCAAAATCCCCTCGAATTCCGCTGGCGACCCGGTCTGAAATGTAGATGCTGGTAACGACATAACCTTGTCAAATACATCGCCCGCAAGCCTAGCTTCTATCGAGGTAGATACAAAGTTTATAACATAATCACGGACAAAACCGAGAATGCCGTTGAAAATTAAGGCACCAACCACCCCAGCAGCTAAAATGTATAAAGTTCCAACTGCTCCATAATTTAGAACCTTATCAAGTGATATCTGTATAAATACAATAGGGGCAAGACCCAAAAGATGCGTTAAAATCGAAACAATAAATGTGACCCCAAGTAAACTTTTAAATCTGTAAATTTCAGGAATAAACCACCTCCAGTCGAAAAGGCGATCCTGAGAGTCGACACCAGTTTCACGGCTAACGAGAAAAACTGCCCCATTCCAAGTGCTTTTAAACTCAGTTTCGTTTTCTAGCACCACCTTATTCGTGGGATCTAACGGGTCTATCGTTTGAAATTCTGCTATATTCTCGTCATTGACCTTGCAACTTATCAAGATCCTGGAAGTTCCATCCCTCAGAATTGCGACACAAGGAAAATAATACGATCGCTCGATAAGCGTGCGTAGCGAGGGTTTGAGATATTGTAATTTTATACCCTGTTCTTTAAATGTCTGTTCAAGATCATTTTTTGACGAGATATGTCCGCGCGAAATTTTCTCTTCGACTTGCTCTGCTGTAACTCTAATTCCAAACTGTCTTGCCAAGGCAATCGTGCTTAGGGACAGGGATCTAATAGATCGTTCATTCATAGGGAATACCTTATCGATAAACGTGCGCTTGCCATTATATCTTTAAAGTGATTCAAACAGGAAGTCTACAGACTGTAGAAACTACAGCAGAGGTACTATTGAGTTCTAGCAGTATAAATAAAAAGAGCCGGAGCATTTGCTCCGGCTCTCTATGAACTTTAGTAGTTTTTAACCAACTATCGGCTCGTCCGGTCCCGCCGCAGGCTCTGGCGCAGTGTCTGGAGCATCTACTGGAGCTTCTGCGCCCGCGTCTGGTGGCGCTCCTGTATCGGGGGCACCCCCACCAGCGCCTTGGTCCATAGCTTGATCCATAGCTCCTCCAAGGGCCGCATCAAGACCGGCCATTGGATCGCCTTCGGGTCCGGGGGGTGGATTAGTTCCCATTGGATCGGGAGATGCCATATTAGCCATTGGATCACCTTCGGGTCCAGGAGGTGGATTAGTTCCCATTGGATCAGGTCCAGCCATTGGCTCAACACCTTGCGCGCCGAAAGCTGCACCTAGAGCGTCCATATCACCCATCCCGCCAGCGTCTGCCGGTGGTGCCATACCTTCTGGTCCTGGAGGTGGTGCTACCCCTGGAGGCATTGCCGCCATCATGTCCGCATCCATACCCTGCATAGCTTCCGGTGGCATCATCGCCATCATCTCAGGGCCCATAGCTGACATCATTTCAGGTGGCATTGCCGCCATCATATCCGCATCCATACCCTGCATTGCTTCCGGTGGCATCATCGCCATCATCTCAGGGCCCATAGCTGACATTGCATCAGGCGGCATTGCCGCCATCATATCCGCATCCATACCCTGCATCGCCTCTGGAGGGCAGGCAGCCATCATATCAGGACCCATAGCTGACATTGCATCAGGTGGCATTGCCGCCATCATATCCGCGTCCATACCCTGCATCGCCTCTGGAGGGCAGGCAGCCATCATATCAGCATCCATACCACCCATGGCATCAGGCGGCAGTGCCGCCATCATATCAGCGTCCATACCCTGCATCGCCTCTGGAGGCATTGCTGCAATGTCCGCGGCCGTCGCAGCGCCCATGTCGGCTGCCGGCATGTCAGCCATTGTAGCCGCGTCCAGCGTAGCCGGATCTATATTATCGCCAATTGGCATCTAAAATTCTCCTTCAAAAATTAAAGATATGAAACCATCAAAAGGCCTGATGGCCCTGAAAAACATATACCAAGTTGAAGTTAGCCTCTAAAGCCAACATAAGTCTAGTGAGTTTTCTCACAATCAGTTTTCAAAAAAAGGCGAGGAATAAGTCCCCGCCTTATAAATTACTAACCAACGACTGGATCATCAGGTGGTGGCGGAACGTCACCCGGATCCGGCGCCGCAGGACCTGGATCAGGAGCAGTCGGCGCCGCTACTGGATCAGGAGCCGGTGCTGGCCCTTGTGAGACCGCAGCGTCAGCAGCACTTCCGACAGCATCTGCAACTGGATCGAACGATATGGGCTCTGCCCCAGCATCTGGACCAGGCCCAAAGGCCGTATCAAGTGCCGAACCTGTATCAGGTGGTATTCCAACAAAATTTGCGCCAGGGTCGATAAATCCCTCTACTGGCGGAGGCGCAAAACTAGGATCTTGTATTAACCCACCATCAGGACCCGGAACTAAAGGCGCTCCCGGACCTGCAAAAGTGCCAACGCCTAGCTCATTACCGCCAACTGGAGGCAATGCACCCGGGTCAAAAAAATCTGCTGGGGGTGCTGTAAAAAAGTCCCCACCCGGAGGTTGCGGTACTGTGAAACCTTCTGGGTTCGGATCCGGAAGTCCAAATTCCGGTGGAGCAAATACTCCCCCTGCTGGATCGAATTGTGGCGCCGCTGGCATACCCGGCTGATCCATTCCCGGCGTGCCAGGTGGTGGCACAAAGCCAGGAACGCCCGCAGCTGCCGGGTCCAACCCAACTGAAGTTGCCAAGGTTGAGAAGGCTTCAAAGCCCGGCATTCCTGCTTCTGGCGGTATAAATGCTGGATCCCCAAAAGGTGGAGGAGGGAAAAAATTTGGATCGGCGGCCACACTAGAACCATCTGGACCAAATACCATCGCACCTTCTTGCATCATTGCTGGATTGACCATTGGAACACCACCCGGCCCTAACATCATCGCATCGCCCAAAACCGGAGGCTGGATTAAAGTACCATCTGGCCCCTGCGCCATAGCTGGAGCAACAAAACCCTCGGGCATACCCCCAGCAAAACCAGCCTCTAACGGCCCTTGGAATGCTGGACTTGCCGCGATTAACGCGGGGTCTCCTAATAACGCAGGGCCTGCATTCATCATTCCTTGAGCCCCGGCCATCGCAGCCAACGGGTCTGCTCCTGTGGCAACAGCGTCCGTAAAAGTGGCTTGCACAGAGGTCATCGTATCCAAAAATGGCCCTGGCGCTGCTGGATCAATACCCATTTCTTGAGCAGCTGTTTCTGCTGCTGCTTTGCCTATTGCAAAAGCTTCGGCAGGAGATGAACCAGCTTGAATGGCTGCATCGTAAGCTGAACCCATCGCGTTGGATATCAAAGAGGTTGCATCGCCGCCACCTATGCCAGGCTCCATCCCCATATTAGTTGCTGCCTGCCCTGCAGCGCTGGTCATTGCAGCCGCGGGGTCTGTCCCACTCGCCACGGCATCATTAAAGGTGGCTTGTGCAGTCGCCAAGTTTGCTGCCACATCTGCAGCAGGGACACCCATTTCAATAGCGACCTCCGTGCAAGCAGCCTCTGCCTGAGCAAATGCTTCCGCGGGAGGAACACCATCTGCAACTGCTTGTTGAAAAGTAGCGCTCATTACATCGGTAAATGCTGTTGGAGCAACTTCTGTCGAGGCTCCTGCGGCTCCTCCATCTTCTACACTCATATATTTCTCCCTTTTTTCCTGCGAATTTCTGACGTGGTAAGACGCCCTAAAAACTCACTCAAGCTATTAGCTTGAAATTAAATGTGGTAGATGTATAGGAGTCAAGTGTGAAAACTCACATAGAACTGCCAACGGGCCACGACAAGTTAAGCTTTGGCTAAGCAATATGTACAAGCGGCTCAATAGAAACACTAGTAGTTAAAATCTACAGCACTAGAGTTTAAACTCTAGTCACTGAACCCAACAAAACACTTTAGAAACGGCTAATTTCCTTCTTAAAGATTCACCGAATTTAAAAAACTGTTTTGGACTGATGGTATTATCAAACTTGATTCCACCACCCGAAGGTTTATAGGATGCATCTCTTCTGAGCATGTCCTCTAAACCTTTGGGAGCCGCAGTGAAGATTCTCCCACGACGGCGCGCTTCAACTACTGAAACGCCTATGATTTCTCCGTCTTTATTAACAACCGGTCCACCGCTTATGCCGCCAAGAGAACCAGAAAAGTTTGGAACACGGCGAATTTCTGCCCAAGCTAAGACAGGTTCCTTATGTCTGGTGCGTCGGCCAGGATTAATATTTGCTCGGCCGAGCAAGGAGGAATGTATAGCCGCTGGTTTCCCCTGAGGATAGCCAAAGTGAAATCCATCTTGCCCCAGGAAGAGGTTTTCGTTGCCGAATGAGAAATTTGGTGCCGTAGTTCTAGTATCAAAAATTGCCAAGTCATGGAGCGGATTAATAACTGGGTCTTGTCCCCGCGAAATCTTTTTAGGGCCAGACTTAATTCCAAATTTACGGCAACCCTCTATGACATGCCTGGCTGTCATCCAAACACCTTTTCCAATGGAAAACGCTGTACCTGTGCTATTTCCTTTTGCCGATGGCATCAGCTTCAATGTAGGATCTCTACTCGAAATTTCTGGCAAGGTCTGCTTTGGACCAACACTTCTTGGGCGCCTTTGCTCTAGAGTGTCGCTAATTTCAGGTCGGCGAGGTTCCCAGCTTTCCGGCGACGGCGTGTGTCTTCCTGAGCTATCCCTGTCCTGAAATACAAATGACAATGCAAATATAAGAAGGCATCCAACTAACCCCAACCTATCCGGACGCAGCATTATATTACCTCGAAATCTGATAGATCATTTTTTATTGCAGAACGAGCCAACTCTTCTGATGCTTGTGCTCGAAAATCATCATCCTTTATGATTGTTTCCAACCATTTTTCAAAACTTTTATTCTTACAATTTAGGTGATAGAAATGCGTCAATATTGTTTTTTGATCCGCAGAAGGAAATTTCCGGTCTGACGCCATTAGCTCTTTCAAAACGATTGGACCACCGCCAAAATTCGCACGCCCATTTCGTCCCAAATAACAACCAATACTTTTTGCAGAGCGATCATTACCTAAGTCAAGTTGCAGAGAAGAAGACTCTCCATAATCATAACTTTTACCGAGAGCCTCTGTTTCGTGCATGCGCTCCAATTGGTGAGGCAATAACCAGGTTACTGATAGATCAACCGACGTGCCGTCGGATCGTCCTAAGACCGCAGGAATAGATCCATAAGATGCAATATGGGCCGAATAAAAAACATCATAATCACGCAACGTCGCCTTGGTTACAGGAATCGTCTCGTTCCTACCAAATTTTCTAACTAATTGTTCCGGAGACCTATTTGAGCCAACGGCTAATACGGCTTGCCTACTATTTAGAAAGCTATCATCCTCGAGCTTAATAGTAGCGCCATCAGTAAAGAGGAAGTCTCCCTCTATTGTAGAGTATGGGTAGTTTAACGCTCTATCAAACATCTAAAACAACTTCAAAGGCCCATAATTTTAAATGAACAGCCCTCATGGGAAAATCTTTGTTTGTGACAATTCTTCTCTAAAGATAGTATTTCGGTAAAAGAAATAAATAAATTCTATTTAGCACTAAAATTTTAGAGCAGGGGTAGAAATGGAAAATAACCCACACTCACATGACCACTATAACGCTGCCGATGATCTTATTTCACGTAATATTAAGGCAGGTCGCGGCAATAAAATAGCTTTTCGAGACAGAAGTGGTGTCCATAGCTACCTCGACATAGAGAAGAAAACGAACCAATTCGCCAACCTCTTAATTTCCATGAATATCAAACGAGAATCCAGACTAATCCTTGTTATGTCGGACTCTGCTGAGTTCGTCATATGTTTTTTAGGCGCGATTAAAGCTGGAGTAGTCCCTGTTCCTTTAAATACGCGACTGTCATCCGAAGACTATGCCTATATTTTTTCAGATAGCCGTGCAGACGCTTGCGTAATATCAGAACATCTAGTTGACATTGCATTAAAAAATATTCCCAAACCAGCCAATGTACTTGTAGATGGTAGTAGTAACACCTATTTGGCTCTCGCCTCGGCTTTAAGGTCCGCTGACGAAACCAAGGTAACTGCCTACACCAAACCGGACGATGTATGTTTCTGGCTTTACACATCAGGTACAACAGGGTCACCGAAAGGCGTCGTTCATCTTCATTCCCACCTCGCACCAACCGCCGATCTCTATGCTATACCTATTCTAGATATCAGTGAGGGCGATGTCGTTTTTTCTGCAGCAAAACTGTTTTTCGCTTACGGGCTAGGAAATGCACTTACCTTTCCGATGGCAGTGGGAGCTAGTGCCATTTTACTTGAAGGCCCCCCAGAGCCAGAGATAATTAACAAGATTTTTTTAGAAGAAAAGCCAACGCTTTTTTTTGGCGTTCCCACCTTATTTGCAATACTGTTAGCAAGTGATAACCTCCCAACAAAAGATGAACATAATATTAGGCTGTGTATATCTGCGGGAGAACCACTGCCGTCAGACCTATTAGCACGATGGCAAGGCACATTTGGAGTCGATATCTTAGATGGTCTAGGAACTACCGAAATGCTGCATATTTTTGTCTCAAATCGGCCAGATGAGATTACACCAGGATCAACAGGGCGCGTGGTGCCAGGGTATCAAATACGTCTTATAAACGATAATAACGAGGTTTGTGCACCTGGTGAAATGGGTGTTTTGGAGGTAAGTGGACCAAGCTCAGCCCTTATGTATTGGAGACAACGTCAAAAAACTAAAGACACCTTCAAAGGAACTTGGACCAGGACGGGCGACAATTATTCCATTTCAGAAAAAGGCGTGATGACTTATGGGGGACGAAATGACGATATGCTGAAAGTTGGAGGTATTTACGTCTCACCTTTCGAAGTGGAAGCAGCATTAATTAAACATGAGGCCGTTTTAGAGGCTGCCGTTGTAGGCAATAACGACCAAGACGGCCTCGTCAAACCGAAGGCGTTTATAGTTTTAAACAAAAACTTTACTGGCTCGGATGAATTGGCCTCTGAATTAATAAATTTTGTTAAAACTAACCTGGCGGAATATAAGTATCCTCGTTGGATCGAGTTTTTGGATGAGCTTCCTAAGACTGCTACAGGGAAAATTCAACGATTTAAGTTGCGAACAGCTAGATAAGAGACTGAATTGTCCGATCAATACACTTTGAAACAGGTGGAGATTCTCGGCGGCGTTTTAGAATATATCTACATTCCTGGGGAAAAAGATCTCCCAACACTGGTAATGTTGCATGAGGGGTTGGGATCCATATCCACTTGGAAAGAATTTCCAAAACAAATCTCAAACACTATCCACAACCCTATTCTCTTATATTCACGGCACGGTTATGGCTCGTCCAGTTTCATTAAGCAAAGATTTTGCAGCTCCTACATGCACGATGAGGCTTTGAAGGTATTGCCAGCTTTAATCTCACGTCTACAACTAGACCGGATCATATTATATGGTCACAGTGATGGGGCATCGATAGCCGCTATATTTGCCGGTTCAAAGCCAACCGCTATTATTGAAGCTGTTATCCTAGAAGCCCCACATGTTTTCGTTGAAGAAATATCGATAGAGGGGATCGAAATGGCAAAACTTGCCTTTGAAAATGGCAAGTTGAAGCGCGGCCTCAAAAAGTATCACGATGATCCTGACCGCACCTTTAAAAATTGGAGCGAAGCTTGGCTAGAACCAATCTTTTTAAATTGGAATATACGGGACTATGTAAAAAATATTTCAGCACCTGTACTTTTGATACAGGGAGAAAACGATGTCTATGGTAGTTTGAAACAACTAGATGCTATTGAGACAGATCTAAAAGTTGAATGTTCAAGGCTTGTTCTAGAAGGTACAGGTCATAGCCCTCATAAAGAACAACCAGAACGTGTTTTACGTGCGTTAAAGATTTTTATCATAGGACGTTGATTAACAGTGTTGTTTTAAGCATTCTAAATATCGAAAATACAGAACTTAACATGCGATAGGAAATTCTATGCAACCATTGACTGGGGTCCGGGTTTTAGCAGTTGAACAATATGGCGCTGGGCCCTTTGGTACGATGTATCTCGCCAATCAAGGTGCCGAAGTTATAAAAATAGAAAACCCTCGAGACGGGGGCGATATGTCGAGGGCAGTGGGCCCTTATTTTCTAGGACCAGACGATAGTGAATTTTTTCAAAGCTTTAACGCCAATAAACACAGCATGACGATTGACCTGCAAAAAGATGAAGGCCAGCAATTATTCCATGAATTGGTAAAGACTGCAGATGCTGTATCCAATAATCTAAGAGGCGATGTACCAGAGAAATTAGGGCTCGATTACACTTCTCTGAAATCAGTAAACCCAAAGATCGTTTGTGCCCACCTTACAGCATATGGAAGGACCGGCTCCCGAAGCAACTGGCCCGGCTTTGATTACCTAATGCAGGCGGAGGCTGGATGGTTTTCAGTAACTGGCGAACCAGGGACACCTCCTGCGCGGTTTGGTTTATCCGTGGTTGACATGATGACGGGGCTGGCAATGGCCTTTGGGTTAGTTTCGGCGGTTGTAGCAGCTCGCTCCAGCGGAACTGGCCGCGATATGGATGTATCACTTTTTGATCTTGCGCTTCACAATACAAATTATCTCGCCACTTGGTATTTGAATGAAGGCGTTGTTACAGAGAGATTGCAAAGATCAGCGCACCCTTCCCTAACGCCCTGTCAACTTTACAAAACGGCGAACGGCTGGATATTCATAATGTGTAACAAAGAAAAGTTTTGGCCAATTCTATGCCAAAAACTAAACCGTCACGATTGGGTGAATGACGCAAGGTTCAAATTATTTAAGGATCGACTGCAACATAGAGATACTCTTCAGGAAATGCTCGACAATGAGTTGTCAAAAAAATCGACAGAAGATTGGTTGAATATTTTTGCCGGAAGTGTTCCAGCTTCACCAATCAACAATATTCGAGAAGCAATGGAGAATCCATTTGTTAAAGAACGGAGCGCTATACACGAATTCGCTAACCCATCTAAACCCAATGAAACTTTCAGAATGGTTGCTCATCCAATCCGATCTGGTGGGGATGCTCCTCTGCGCAAGCCTGCTCCTGAACTTGGTGCAGATACAGAGCGTTTACTAGACGAACTTGGCTTAAGTAAAACTCGGATAAAAGAGCTTCGGGATCTTGAAATTATATGAGCTGTCACCGAACTACCTCGGCAACAGCGTTCAGCCTTCGAGCCTGCGTAACGACGACGCCATTACAATAGTTAAAATAACAGCGATTAATAACATTCCCGCAGAAGCATATAACGCCGCTTCTAATCCACCTAATTGATAAGTTATTCCAGACAAGAAAGTGCCAATAAGTCTACCGGCTGCATTCGCACTGTAATAAAACCCCACAGAGAGGGTCACCTTATCGACCGACGTAAAGCCTAGAATTAAGTATGAATGAATAGACGAGTTAATGGCAAAGCAAAGCCCAAAGGCGGCTAGACCAAGCATAACAATCTTGCTTACATCTAAGCTGTGATTCAATGATAAAGCCAATATAGCCGTTACCAAAAAAAGCACGATTATCCAAAACCTAGCCGCTTTTACTTCATTGGATAAACCATCGTTAGAGCTTTTTATGAAGGCTGGTACACAGCTCTGAACCAAACCGTAGCCAATCACCCATAAGGCGAGGAAACTGCCAACTTCCGAAAATCCCCAGTTAAGTTGTTCATAGAGAAAGATTGGCAATGCAACCACAAACCACATATCTCTCGCACCAAAGAGAAAAACTCTGGCAGCAGACAACTTATTTATTGGCCCGCTATTCGAAAATATATCGGAAGGTTTGGCCTTTCTATTCGGTTTAACGACCGAACTACTAAAAAATAAAGCGCAGCCAACTGAAACCAAACCTAATGCACCAGACATTATCCAGAGAGAGTGGATGAAGCCAAAACTTGCCAGCAGAAGACCTCCCAGAAAGAAACCAACGCCTTTTAGAGCGTTTTTCGACCCTGTGAAGACAGAAACAAGCTTAAAAAGCATAGAAGGGTTGTCTTTGCTAGCAAATATTTTAACTGCACTTTTTGAACTCATCTTGCAAAGGTCTTTGGCCACACCTGAAAGACCCTGCAGCACTAAAACATAACTTAGTGAGAATAGTTCCGACCAATTATTGTCTAGTGCGGACAACCCCATCAAGGCAATAATTTGTAAAATCAACCCAAAAAACAAGGTTATTTTAATGCCAACTCTTGCTCCGATCCATCCTCCAAGCAAGTTGGTGATTATTCCCATTAACTCGTACAACAGAAACAAAGATGCCAACTGGAGAGGGGAATAACCAAGTGTGTGGAAATAAAGTAGTACAAGCATCCGGAGAGCGCCGTCGGTGAGCGTAAACCCCCAGTATGAGGCCGTTACAACTATATAACTGCGTATATCAGTCAATTAAGGTTCCCGGGAACAGGTCAATCTAGATCTTTAGCAATTTTTTCAATAAGTTCTACCAAGCGATGCGCATAACTCATTTCATTGTCATACCAAGCTAATACTTTAACTTGCGTACGATTAACAACCTTCGTAGAGAGACCATCTATTATGCATGAACGAGGGTCCCCCACATAGTCTGTAGACACCAAAGGCATCATTTCAAAACCTAATATTCCTTTCAGACTTCCCTTGCTTGCTTCTAAAAAATAATTATTGATTTGTTCAACATCTACTGGCTTTTCTAGTTCTAAAACAGCATCTGTTAAGGAAGCATTCAATAGCGGGACGCGCACTGCGACCCCATTTAATTTACCCTCTAATTCAGGAAAAATTAATCCAATCGCTGATGCGGAACCAGTAGAGGTGGGTATTAAATTCAGTAAAGAAGACCTAGCACGCCGCAAGTCTTTATGCGGTTTGTCCACGACCGTTTGTGTGTTCGTAACATCATGAATTGTTGTAATTTGTCCATGCCGCACGCCAACTTTTGAGTGTAATACTTTTATCAATGGCGCGAGGCAGTTTGTTGTACACGATGCAGCCGTTACTAAATCATGCTTTTTAGGGTCATAAAGATGGTCATTTACGCCCATAACGATATTTAACGCTTGATGATCCTTGACAGGGCACGCTACCACAACTTTTTTAGCACCTAGATCGAAATAAGGTTGCAGATCACTGATAGTTTTAAACTGCCCCGTAGCATCAATTACGAGGTCAATTTTTGACTTACCCCAGTCAAGCTCAGATGGTGTTGCCTTGCTACCGTAACCTATTTGATTTTTTTCAACCTGAATTGCCGAGTCATTGGAGGATATATCGAAATGCCAACGACCATGAATACTGTCAAATTTCAGAAGATGGGCACTTGTTCGTGCATCGCCATTGAGCTCGTTAATTTGGACTATTTTATATTTTTTGGGATTTTGCGTAGTAAGAGAGGTTTGACTACCCTCAAAAGCGCAACGCAGCGCCAGACGACCAATCCTCCCAAAGCCATTTATGCCAATTCGAACCAAAAGTCTTTACCCCCAAGATATACCGGTGCACATATTAGCGATTATTCATTGCAATTTTATTACAAAAACTCTCGCCTTATTATTTATTCCTCGAAGAAAAAAACTTGGCACCCAGTCGATCCCTCGCTCACGAAAATATAAATTCCTGGCTCTAATTCAATTCCAGCTTGGCGAGCAATATCGGTGAGTGTTGCAGCTGGATATATTCTACCTCCAAATTCTGCCACACCACCACCAAAACGCCGCAATTTTCCATCGCGGCAAGCTTTACTTGCTACTCGATCAAGGGAAGCGGCTTTTAATAATGGTTGTGGATTACTCGCTATCATACCCCTTTTAGGTGCTTCTATTATCCTAGTTCTATACTTTTTACCTTGGGCCCCAAACATCCCCGGCTTCCCTTTGTTGGGCCCCTGCCTAAAATGTTTTTTATTAGTAGACCGTATCTCTGACGCCTCAACATGGGCAGTAAAGTCGAGCCTCGATGTAAAGGTACTCACAATAATTGTAACAACAAAAATTAATACTTTAAATCGTATGAAAATTGTTAAGGACATTAAAACCTTTGAGAGAAAACACATCAGTTAATTCTTCTCATTTCTGCAGATTGCATCCTTCAAGTCTTGCGGAGTAATGGGCTGTATTCCAACTCTCTCACAAATAGCACCGCCCCCGTAGTTCGCTATCACCATTGCATCCTCTGGCGAGATGCCCGCCATGAGCGCAGATGCCATAACACTTATCACAGTGTCGCCAGCACCTGCAGGGTCATTTACAACTCTAACAAAGGCTGGTCGCGTTACAGAGCGCTCGTTTTCATCCATAAGAAGTATACCGTCCTTACCCATTGTTACCATGACATATTGGGTTTTTAATTTTTTTCTAAGAATGCTGGCTGCCTCTTCAACGTGCGCAACGTCGGAGATCTCGATAGATGTAGCTTCCGATAATTCCTTAATATTAGGTTTAAATAGAGTAACGCCCTCATATACGAAAAAGTTATCAAATTTTGGATCTACAAGTACTTTTAACTTAAATTTCTTTGCTATTTTTAAAATTTCCTTGATAAAGGATGCCGTCAGCAACCCCTTGTTGTAGTCCTCAATCACAATCGCAGAAATATCTTTTGCAAGACTGCTTAATCCAATCAGTAATTTTTCAATAGCTTCTTTTTTGACCTCTTCTCTGCTTTCAAAATCTGCTCTAGCGATTTGACGATCCCTAGCAAAAGTTCTCATTTTAACAGTTGTTGGTCGATTATTTTCTCGAAAGATAAAATGTTCGCCTTGGATCTCATCTTCAACTAATTTACTTAGAATTTTACCATCCTGATCATCGCCGACCACACTGAATAGAATCGGTGTATCTCCAAGCGCTCTTAGATTATTTGCAACATTAGCGGCACCGCCCAGCTGCTCTACCTTTGACTTAACATCGACAATTGGTATAGGTGCTTCAGCTGAAAACCTCTCTGTAACACCAAAAAGAGAGCGATCGAGCATTATATCGCCAATAACAGCTACTTTCTTTCCGCCAAAGCGGGTTATTAAATCCAGATAATGGTTTTGAGTGGACATGCCTTACAAAAAAATCCGTAGCTACTTAAAGAAGTGAACTCTATTTAGTCACGCAATAGAATAATGAAGTAAACCCTAACTTATCGCGTTTTTTAACGGGATGCCAATATAGCTTCTACAAAAGTGAGTAGGTCACCGCCATTAAATAAAAAACCTGCAATATTAGCCGCTTCAGCTGCCTTAATGTCAGACTGTCTATCTCCAATCAAAAAGGATTGAAGATTATCAACCGGCCACTTTTCCATAATATCTAAAATCATTCCAGCGCCAGGCTTACGCCAATTTTTAAAGTAAGCATAGGTCTCATTCTCAAAGGCTGGGTGGTAGGGGCTGTAACGAAAATCGTCAATAGAACTGCCCCCAGATTTCAATAATTGCCCATTCATCCAGGCATGCAGGTACTCAACCTCATCTTCAGTATATAGGCCTCTAGCGATCCCAGATTGGTTCGTTACCACAAAAACCAGATAACCTTGATTTTTAAGTAATGCCACAGCCTCCTTTGCTCCAGGGATCCAATTAATTTGGCTCGGTTTGTGGACATAGCCGATATCCTTATTGAGAACGCCGTCTCTGTCTAAAAAAACTGAAGGACTTTTTGATACTTTTGACATCATAAAAAGATTACCAAGCTTCGGATCTATCACCAAAACAGAATAACATTAGCATCTTAAATTGTTTTTAAAGAACTTACTTTTAGTTTCAAATATCAAATCAAGAGTTAATCAGACCGGACACAAGAAAATAACGAGCATTAAAAAGTAACATATGGCTCTTCGATCAATGATTAATATGACAACTTCAGAGTAAACAAATTTATTTTCACTCCGCAGCTGTTTATTGGGTTATATTGCATGAAAAAATCAATTGAAGTGGAAGGCGGATGAAGAAAGAAGCAGACCCTGTTCTTTTCGAAATATTTAAAAATTCGATGCACTCGATCGCTGACGAAATGGCCCTGACTGTTGTTAGAACCAGTTATTCAGGTGTTCTAAGGGATAATATGGATTTTGCGACAGCCTTTTGTGATGAAGAAGGCACCCTCGTGGCACAAGGTCTCACTCTCCCTGGGCACTTAGGATCTGTTCCAACCGCTCTAGGAGCAGTGCTATCTAGATACCAAGATGACATTAATGAAGGTGACGTCTTCTGTCTTAATGATCCCTATGAAGGTGGTATGCATCTCCCTGATTTATTTGTCATAAAACCAATTTTTCATGAGGGTCACCGGGTCGCCTTTGCATGTGTTTCATCACATCATGTGGATACAGGCGGGAGGGTTCCAGGGTCAAATGCTGCCGACTCAACCGAAATATATCAGGAGGGATTGCGGATCCCCCCAACTAAACTTTATGCAGACGGGAAACCAAATGATACCCTGTTTCGAATTATTGAGAAAAATGTAAGAGCACCCACCCTTTATTTTGGTGATCTAAGGGGTCAGCTGTCTGCTTGCCATACCGCTGAAACTCAGTTTTTAGAAGTGGTTGATAAGCATGGCCGCGAAGTCACAATGAAACTTATGCGTGATTTAACTGACTATGCAGAAAGAGTTGCGCGCGCTGAAATTTCTAAGATACCCGATGGAAAAGTGAGCTTTGAAGATTGGATAGATGATGATGGGGTTGAGCACGGAAAACCTATTCGACTTTTTGTAACAATTGAAAAAATTGGCGATAGTTTCAAGGTCGATTGGGAGGGAACAGCACAACAAGTCAAAGCAGCTATAAATAACACTTTATCCTTCACTAAGGCAGCTAGCTATGCTGCCATTAGGTGCATA
>CACHDV010000010.1 GCA_902578675.1 uncultured Alphaproteobacteria bacterium | reverse complement strand
CTCATATGGATGACGCAAATCAGTGGGTTGGATCTATTTCCTCAGAAGATTTGCTCAAAGTTGAGCTGGCGGATGGTGTAAAAACGTTAGGTGGAGCTGGTACAGTAGTCGCAATAAATTGCAGAACGATACATGGCTCCGGTTCGAATGAGTCACAGAACGTACGATCGCTTCCCCTGTACGTGTATTCTTCTGCCGATGCATTTCCATGGATGGCACAGCCGACACCTACATCAAAGACAGGACAAATAGTGCGCGGCACGGCAGCTAGATTAGCCCATCTGGACGCCAGTTATTGTCCCGTTCCTCCAGACTGGGAAAAAGTTGGTTATAATTCCATATTTGCATCACAGGATCCTGCAACATTGGAACAATCGCGAGGGTTAAAGTAAGTTTAAGCTTTATGAAAATGGGGATGTATATGGAACTTTCGCTGGAGAATGCTCATGCTCTTGTAGTTCAAGTTATGAGAAAGTTTGGACAGAATACAGAATACGCAAACATAATTGCAGATCATATCATCGATTGTGAATTGAGGGGCTTAAGTTATGGAGGGCTAGCACGTATTTTGAGCATAACGGAGCGATTGCAGAGAACGGGTAATCCAACGAATTTAGTAGACGTCGTTCTAGAAACACCGACTTCGGCTCGGCTGAGGGGGCATGATAATTTAGGATATGTCGTTGGCTACAAGGCTACAGAGCTTGCTATTTCTAAGGCTAAAGAGACAGGGATTGCCATTGTTGGTGCAAATGAAACCTGGTACACGGGCATGTTATCTTATTTCGCTGAAATGGCTGCTGCCGAAGGTATGATTTCGATCATAGCATCCAACTGTACAGCATGGGTTGCGCCTCATAATGCCGTCGATGGGCGTTTTGGGACTAACCCTATCTGCTTCGGGTTTCCAAGTCAGGACGTGCCGATAATTTGGGATATTGGAACATCGTCTATCATGCATGCGGAGGTAATGCTTGCTGAACGTTTAGGACAGGAACTTGACGAAGGTGTAGCGTTTGATGAGACTGGGTTGCCCACGCGCGATCCTAAGTCAGCTTTAGCCGGTGCTTTTGCTCCATGGGGAGGGCATAAAGGAGCCGGTCTTGGAATGGTTGTTCAAATGCTTGGAATATTAGCAGGCTCACCAATTCAACCGCCTGACTTAGCAGACTTCGGCTTTTTAATCATCGTTACAAAGTCGGACTTAATGATGCCAGAGCAAAAGTTTCGCGAGATGATATCAGGATATGCGGACTTTGTACGTAGTGCTCGTCCAATGGAGGGTGTTGTTAATAATATCAGAATGCCATTCCAGCGCTCGTATAACGAAAGGGAATTAGCAAAACAAAAAAACAGTATTGAAGTAGCTGATACAGTTTATCAAAAGTTAAAAAAAGTAATTGAAAATTAATACTTCCTGAGAGAAGTAAACATGTTTTTCTAATAAAAACAAACAAAGGAAATAATTAATGACAGGATTATATTACGAGCAATTTGAAATCGGTATGGAATTCAAACATTCACTAACCCGAACCGTCACCGAGTCTGATAATTTGTTGTTTTGTGCCTTGACCCATAACCCTCAACCTCTCCATCTTGACGAAGAGTTTAGTAAAGGGACTGAGTATGGGCAGCGCATTGTAAATAGTCTTTTCACACTTGGACTGGTCATCGGTGTGTCTGTTGGTGATACCACGCTTGGGACAACAATTGGTAACTTGGGCATGACTGATACACGATTTGCCAATCCGGTATTTCACGGTGACACAATCCGTTCTGTAACAAAAGTTAGAGAGAAACGAGTTTCAAAGTCCCGTCCCAATGCTGGACTTGTTGTCTTTGAGCATTACGGCTTCAATCAGCGTGATGAAGAAGTTGCTTTTTGTGTCAGAACAGCTTTTATGATGAGGACGCCATCATGATAATTCGGTCGTGGTTGTTTGTGCCCGGAGATTCTGAAAGAAAACTAGAAAAAGCAAAAACCAACCCTAGCGATGCCCTTATCTTAGATCTCGAAGATAGCGTCTCGGATGATCGTCAAGAATTAGCGAGGGAAATGGTAAGAAAATATCTTCAGGAACGAAGAGATAGGAAGAGTCAGCAACTTTGGGTCCGTATTAACCCGTTAGACACGGAACTATCTCTTCCAGACCTTGCAGCTGTAATGCCCGGTGCGCCTGATGGAATTTGCTTGCCAAAGGTATATTCGGCAAAAGATGTGAATAAACTAGCCAATTACCTTTCGGCTTTGGAAGCACGTGAAGGGTTGGAGATTGGTGCAACTAAGATTCTAGTTGTGGCTACGGAAACGGCAGCCTCTCTCTTAAGCTTTCACACCTACCTAGAGGGTGTCACGGATCGTATGACTGCTATTACCTGGGGGGCGGAGGATCTGTCTGCTGCTTTAGGGGCGAGCGATAATATGCACGCAAGTTCAGGTGGGTATGATGATCCCTATTTGATGGCTAAATCATTATGCCTAGCAGCGGCTCGAGCACTAGATGTACAACCGGTCGGTGTCGTCTATGTTAATTATCAAGACATGGACGGACTCTCTACGGATTGTCTGAATGATAGGAAAACAGGATTTATTGGAAAGATTGCTATACATCCTGCTCAGGCGGAAGTGATAAACACAGCTTTCACGCCATCAGATGAAGAGATCAAATATGCGGAAAGAGTTGTTGCTGTATTTGAGCAGAATCCGGGTGTTGGTGTAGTGGGGTTGGATGGCAAAATGCTAGATATGCCACACCTCAAGCAAGCAAAAAATCTACTATCACTGGCGGCGGAAATAGCGCAAAAAGAGAGTAATTAAACCTCGTGAATATCAGCTAGAAAATAAAAGGTTGGCGCTTGGGCTATTTACGATATGTTCTCTAATTTTCTTCTTGTTGGGCTGCAAAAATCGATGTGTAACCGCTTGACCAATCAGGTGGTAGGGGACATGGCTCAGAATCAAACACAGCATATTCAGGTCGTTTTCCTCTTACAACCTGTAGTGCTTCTTTGCAGGGGGCAGGGTGAGATGTAATGGTCAATGCATCGGCGGAGGAGTAAGCGTTTATTAAAAGTGGTCGCATTCTATTGGAATTATTCGGCATAGATCCATGAACGGTTCTACAGTGATGTATGGTTATTGAGCCTGCTTTGCCTTTCATCCAGCCAGTCTCAGACGTTGGTAACTTTGCGGCGTCTTCGTCACACATAGCACCGACCCATTCACCTTCCTTGTTGTAGTGACTGTATATAGGTCCAAAATGACTGCCAGGTATAGCTCCCATCGGGCCCATCTCATCATCAACATCGTTCATATATAGGCCGATGGCGAGAACGGAATAATTAGTGTGTGGGTAAAATGGAATGTCTTGATGCCACTTTACTTCTTCTCCGCCGCCTCCCCACTTAAAATTCAGTTTTGAGTGATGAAATGTTACATCAGGACCAAGTAGGTCCTCGGCAACGTCCACTATAGGGCCCTGACTTGCAAACTCCCAATAAGTCGGGTGATGCGATACTGGACTTGTCAGGCGTCTGAGTCGAGGGTTTTCAGCACTATGACCCTGGTCTAAATCAAATTTAGAGTCAGATTGCTTATAGGAGCGGCTTTCTTCTATGAATTCGTTAGTTGTATCCCAAATCCGTTTCATCCATTCGGAATCAATAAATTCCTCGAGAACCAAATATCCATCGTTGAAGTATGTTTCTCTTTGTGCCTGCGTTAATACTTGAGGCTCGTGAGCTAATATTGATTCCGGTTTCATGCCAAATCCCTAAATCTTATTACTTTCTTTCATGCATACATTAGTGTCAGAAAAAAACAAGCTTTTGCTGACAGTGAGTTTGTTTCAAAATCTCGGAACCTACGGACGAAACTCCTCTTTGTTTGTTCCTGTATAATAGGTCTTTAATTGCCGCTCGGTCGCGTCTTTGTGAGCACTTAAGGCAGCTTCGTTAAGATCTGCTGATGGTGTCGGTTCGTAATCAAAATTTCCATAAGCGTCTTCGCCGCGCACCAGCATAGCCGAGTCCCGTATTTTTATTTGTTTCACGTATGTCGGGATATATCGTATGGCTAATCCAATTCTTCGATTGGGCGTAGTATTTGGTGAAGAGGCATGTGCGGCTCGAATATGATGCAGAGAGATTTGCCCCGCTTTGAGTGGTGCGAATACACCCTCATCTTCGTCAATTTTGAGATCTATCTCCTGACCTCTTGTCAGTAGATTATTAGAATCAAAGGTATCTGTATGATTGAGCTGTTCCCATTTGTGGCTGCCCAAAATGAATCGCATTGCCCCGCTCTCTATTGAAGCCTCTGACATAGCGAACCAAGCAGTGACAACATCAGCTGGTTCCAACCCCCAGTAAGTTGAGTCCTGGTGCCAAGACACAAAACCGGGATCCTGTGCTTCTTTTATGAAAAAGTTTGTTGTCCAGCAGATTATGTTTGGACCAATTAAGTCTTCTACTGCATCCAAAATTTTTGGATGTCTTACGATCTCATTTGCCCATGTGAAAAGGAGGTGTACCTTGTGGCGCCACTCCTTTTGAATGGGGCCTCCGTTTTCTGCTTCGTAGGTTTCTAATTTTTGCTCTAAGAGTTTTGCGTCATTCTCGGACATAACAGTCACTGGAAAAACAAGCCCATTTTCTTCGTATTCAGCGATCTGTTTTTCTGAAAGAATTTTAGCCATTGGTTTAAAAGTCCCGAATGTTTGAGAGAGTACAACAGGATCTTTATTTGCTTTCAATGTTTATAAAGAAAAACAGGAAAACTTTCACATAGTTGATGCACCTATTTGCATCTACAAGAATTCTAAGTCAGAAAAGCTCACACGCCCACTGCATCTCACACAGTAACTATTGGTCTTCGTGTCATAGATTCCGGCCCTTGTGTACGCCGATTAGTTCAAAGCACAAATAATTAACATCTGTTTAAACAAATGAAATCGTTTGCTAGTCAAATACCGTTTCCAGATAATGGCTTCCATCGACCATCGCCTCAATAACCGTTGGTCCTTCCGCTTTTAAGGCGCTCTCAAGCGCTTTTTCAAGCTGGGCTTCGTCATAAACACCAACTGCAGGCACACCAAAATAGTGACTGGGAGGTTCATCATACGTAGCCATTTCTACTTGCGAACCATATTGTGCATATTGTCTTTTTTCCTGTTTTATTTGGATTAAAGACAACCACCGGTCATTAAGAACTACTACGGGTATCGACAAATTTTGCCTTCTTGCCGTCGCTAATTCTCCGGCAGTCATCTGAAAGCAGCCATCCCCAATTAGGCAGACTACGGGATGATCTTGTTTAGCAATTTTAGCTGCAATTGCGGCTGGAAGGCCGATACCCATTGACGACCAGCCATTAGTGACATGACAAACTTTGGGTTCAGGTGCTATCCATTGGCTAGCGATTTGGTGCGTATGGGCACCGACATCGTAAGTTATAATACCATCTTTCGGTAGAACTTTGCGGACTATATCAATCGCTTTGAAAGGCGTAAAAGCCTCCGTTGACGGACGAAGTGCTTCGTTATAATTTTTGTTGTGTGTATCTAATTCTGATTGCGTCCAGTTGTTCTCTGCGGCTGGGTAGCTTAATAAACGTGATAAAGAGTTTGATAAGTCTCCCGTCACTTCGCCTACTAGCTTTACGCTCTCGTCAATATCTGGCGTTTCTATGTCGATTGATAATAGTGGCGTATTGCCAATCCACGCCTCATACTCCACTTCAATGGTGTCAAATCCAAGGCCTATAACTAAGTCAGCAGATTGTATAAATTTGCGCTGCATCTGTCTTTTTCCACGTTCTATGCAGCCAAAGCAGAGTGGGTGGTTTTCATCAATCATTCCTTTAGCCATCGTGGAGCTACCAAAGGGTATTTGATTTTTTTCAATGAACTTAAGTAATAGAGTATGATCTTTCATTCGCATTGCGGATGATCCCAAGATAGCAACGGGCTTTTGGGATTTCTCCAATAAATGGATAGCTTTTTTGATGTCGGCATCCGATGCGGTATTTTGCACATGTGTTACTGAAAAGCTCGTATTCACAGTTCCTTTTGCGGGCGCAAGCACGACATCCTCAGGTAAGTCAATATGCACTGGTCCCATTGGTTCCGTGAGAGCCAACGTTATCGCCTCTTTCATTATTTCCGCGACATTATCATGTCTTGCAGCGTAAGAAGCTTTTGTGATGGGAGCAAATAGTGCGTGATGGTCAATCCACATTTGAATGCGGCGGCCTAATTGTGGAGTATTAAGATTGCATGTGACAGCAATCATAGGAGATCTATCTAAATAGGCACTGCCAACACCAGTTGCTAGATTGGTTGCTCCAGGTCCTAGTGTCGCGATACAAAACCCAGGTGTACCAGTAATCCTGCCCATCACATCAGCTGCAAATGATGCCGAGCCTTCGTGAGCCGTGAGCACAAATTCCATTCCACCCAGCCGCATAGCTTCTATGAGAGGTAAGACATTTCCACTTGGGATACCAAAGCCGTGGCTTACTCCAGCCTGCTTCATAAACGCAACAATTAGATCAGCATTATTCATCGGGAACCTCCGGCACTTTCTGGGCTTATTGACCAAGTAATTATATTTTGCGAAACCAAACCTGTGGCCATGGCAATGTAGTTAGCAAAAATACAAAAAGACCGCCACCCACAAGATTGAAAATAAATTTAAAACTTTCTTGAAATTCGTTGCCTGCGGCATCTAGCCAAGAAAAAACAAGCGTTAAAATAGTTACTCCCGAAACAACTCCAATCGTTCGGGTTAGCATTGTAATACTGCCACTCACCCCTCGTTGATCTGATGGTAGCATGCCAGTAATAGAATACATGTAGGAAGTTTGAAATAAACCAGTGCCAAATCCCTGTATAAAAAGCGCTAGTAGCATCCATGGTATGTCATCGGGACCATTTACCAGACTTATAGCGCAGAGACCAATGGCAGTGATTACAATCCCAGCAAAACCGATACGTCGCGATCCAAGATGATTTAAAAGACGGCCTCCCAAAATGCCAGCAATGCTAGTGCCAAAAAAACCAATAGCTAAAATCAGTCCAGCATCATTAGTGGAGAGTGTGCTAATTTGGTAAAGGAAAAAAGGTATGAATAAAATAACACTAAAAGTTGCTAAGTAAGTAAAACAGCTCGCAAGGTTTAAAATAACAAACTCAGTATTCCTAAAAATACTAAGATTTAATATCGGATCTTCAGTGTGGTTTTCTTGACGAATAAACCAAAAGGTAAAAGCGCTAGCTGATGTCACTAAATAAAAAATATATAAAATACCGTTTTGGTTAAGATTGTGCAGCTGATTTATAGCCAGCAACCACATTAAAATCGATAAGATGAGCAAGATCGCCCCAAGTTTATCTAGGCTGGTGTTATTTTGCCGTCTTTCGAAAGAGTTCGTGAAAATTAAAATAATAAATGATGCGAGTGCAAGTGGTGTTCTAAACCAAAAAACGGCTTGCCAACCAAAAAGCTCTACTAGAAATCCCCCCGCTATAGGACCCAAAAGCCCGCCCATTGCGAAAATAAATGTAAACAAACCAACAGCATAGCCTCTTTTTTTTTCGGGATATAATGCAATTATCATTGCCGGCGCAACGCTTGTGGTAAGTCCTGTACCAATACCTTGTAGAAAGCGAAAAAAAAGCAGTGATTCAAAACTCCAGGATAAAGCTATAAGAATGAATGAAGCACCACTGATTATAAGTCCTATAAAGAAAATCCGTCGCTGACCATGTATATCACCGAGCTTACCGCAAACGAGCATGAGGCTGGAGTATGTCAGAACATAACAAATAACGACGTACCGGATCATTTCTAAAGGCTGATTAAGATCCTTAACAATATAAGGAAATGCTACATTTACTGAAGTATCTAGGGGACCGATCATTGCCCCAAGACTTATAGCGACTAATACGGCAAGCATTTTAAACGAATTGGACATGCTGTTTACAGACTCAAATCACTATAGTTTTTTGTGTAAATAACGGTAGTATAAGGTAACTCGAGATATTCTGCTTTATATAAATTGATGGCTTAGCGATTGTTTCTTCAAAAGTTTAGAGAGGTGAAAGTGGTTAGTGAAAAGTTTACCGTTGAATTAAAGGCACCAGACATTGAGCCTTATAGAGAAAGCAATATTGGCGTTGAATTTGTCACCAGCTTTGATAGCGGAAATTCGGGTCCTCATGTAATGATCAATGCTGTTACCCATGGTAATGAAATATGCGGTGCGATTGCCCTCGATAGACTTTTAAAAGACGGTATTAGGCCAATAAATGGAAAGCTTACACTGGCTTTTGTAAACCATCTTGCATATTCAACTTTTGATCCTTCTGCCCCCAGTCTTTCAAGATTTATTGATGAGGATTTCAATAGAGTATGGGTTGAAGATAGGCTAGATGGACTGGAAAAAACCTCTGAGCTTCAAAGGGCACGGGAGCTGCGACCAATTTTTGATGAAGTTGATCTTCTTTTAGATATCCATTCCATGGGAACCTTCTCACAGCCTTTAATGATCTGTAATGGCCTTCTAAAAGAAAGAGAGTTCGTTACGAAAGTGAATTTTCCTGCTCATATTATGTGCGGATCAGGTCATGTCGTAGGGAAGCGATTAATTGAATATACACCATTCAATGACACCCAAAATTCAAAGGTAGGACTTCTTGTCGAATGCGGACAGCATTGGGCTTCTGATACAGGCGTAGTTGCCCTCGACACAGCATTGCATTTCCTTCGAGCCTGCAAAGTAGTTGACCCTAATTTTATAAATGATCGTCTCTCACCTGAGGCAAAGGAACCTGGAACTGCGGCGATGTGGGATGTGACGCATGGTATAACAGCTTCAACAGACAATTTTCAATTCTGCGAACCATTCGTGGGTATGGAAATCATTGAAAAAAAGGGAACCAAGATAGCTCAAGACGGCGACAAAGATATCATGACGCCATATGATGATTGTCTTCTTATGATGCCAAACCATAGCCCTGGTGCTGGTGTTAGAAAATTAAGGCTATGCCAGCGATCGTAGGCCCTTCTAGATGTTAATACATTGTTGACTGCTACATACATCAAAAGGAATGAAAAATGGGTAGGGGATTATTAATAGCATCTTTTGATTTTTCTGGCGTCCCAGAAGATGAATTTCACGATTGGTACGACTTCGAACACATTCCTGAACGGCAAAATGTTACGGGATTTGATCTATGTGAAAGATGGATAGGCGTAGATAATAACCGCTATTCCATTGCTACATATGATCTGAACTCGGTTAAGGTATTGCAAGGTTCTCAATATAAAAATATTGCATACCAAAATCTTTCGCCATGGTCTAAACGTGTGACGGGCATGTGTGATCGAATATTGCGTTTTGAAGGCACACAAATTTTCCCGGGAGAACAATTGGCTCCTACCGAAGCCAATGCTATCCTTATGGTTGCAATAAATGTAGATGAAGTCGTGGAAAAGGATTTCAACGCTTGGTACAACGAAGAGCACATACCCAATTTGTCGTCTGTCCCAGGAGTATTGTCGGCGAGACGGTTTAAAAGTGCCGGTGGAACGCATGACTACGTTGCATTGTATCATTTAGAGTCTGAGGGTGTTACCTACTCTGAGGCTTGGTCAGAAGCAATCGATACGCCCTGGAGTTCAAAGATCAGACCCCATTTTAGAGATCATATTCGGTTGCTGGCAAAACGATATGAACGCTTTGTATAAAACCTCTGACTTGTGAGTAGTTAAGTGGAACATTTATGGGTGGTGATTGTATTAATCGCCACCGCCCTGCAAACTGCCAGAAATGCCGGTCAAAAAAGGCTTGCGGAAAAACTCTCGGCTGCTTCGGCCACCTGGGTGAGATTTGTCTTTGGATTGCCGATAGCAGCTATCTATTGCCTAGCTCTGTGGAACGCTCATGCTCCACACATTGGAATATTAAATATAGAATTTTTTCATTATTGTTTACTAGCTGCAATTTGCCAGCTCACTGGAACATTCCTTTTAATTCTTTTGTTCAAATTGCGTAACTTCGCTATTGGCTCAACTTATGTAAGGAGTGAGGCAATAATAGCAGCTTTTATTGGCGCTATTTTTTTTGAGGATATTTTAAGCTTTTCGGGTTGGATTGCTGTTGGAATATCGGTGGTTGGGGTGGTGTTAATAAGCCTTACCAATATTGAATTCAATAAAGAGCAGATAAGATTGTTTTTCTTTAATTCCTCGGCCGGAATAGGGCTCCTATGCGGTCTGGCTTTTGGTATTGGGTCGTTTTTTATCCGAGATGCAAGCTTATCTCTGGAGGGTATAAATTTCTTACTAACTTCTGCTCTAACATTACTAAGTGTGTTGCTCTTTCAAACTGTTGGCCTAGGAATACTCGTAGTAGTAAATACCCCAGCCGATATAAAAAAAATGATAACTCTGTGGCGGCAATGTATATTTGTTGGAGTCACTAGTGCCCTTGGTTCAATCGGTTGGTTCACTGCTTTAACAATACAACGTGTAACTTACGTAAAGGCTCTGGCGCAAATAGAATTTATATTTGCACTTTTGGTTTCCTATTTCATTTTTGGAGAAAAATCGTCAAAGATAGAAATCTTAGGCATGGTGCTTGTTGTGTCGGGGATCTTAATTCTGCTAATGTTTACAAAATAAAAGCTTGCTATTGCATTCTTACCAAACGTTTAATCTAAATGTTCATTAGGTCGATCGAGGTAAAAAATGGAAAAAAATCAAAACATAAAGGAACCAGAGCTTCGATGGATAGAAACGCCCAAAGGGCGTGCAATCATTAACGCAGTTTCGTTAACGGTACTATTAGCAATCACACAACACTTTGGTTACATAGCGCCAGGTCCTCCTGTCACACTGGAAAATATTATTTTATACGGGATTTACGGTGTCGTAGTTGGCTTGCTTATGTACGTCTGGACAGATTTCAGACTTCGGCGGCGAAGAAAAAAAATAGAGGCAGTTGCAAATAATGCGGTAAAAGATAAGTCAGAAGATAAATAGCCTATTATACAACAATACTGGAGTTCGCAATGATCAGTAATGATGAAGCAAAATTCTACCATGAAAATGGGTATTTAGTTGTAGAAGACGTTTACTCGCAAGATGAGATTTCAGCTATGCGCTCAGTTTTGGGTGAGCTCATAGACAAAGCGCGAGGATTGGACGATCACGATAACGTGTATGACTTGGAACCATCTCATACGCCTGATAATCCGAGAGTGCGCAGAATAAAGGAGCCATATAAAGTTCATCCTATTTTTCGAGAAATGGCGCAAACGCCAAATATTGTTTCAATTCTAACTAAGCTTATAGGGCCTGACCAAAGGCTCCACGGCGGCAAAATAAATATTAAGGCAGCCGAATATGGCTCCCCGGTTGAGTGGCATCAGGATTGGGCTTTTTATCCCCACACAAACGATGATGTGTTAGCTATCGGTGTGATGTTGGATGATATGACCGAGGAGAATGGGCCTTTACTAATTATGCCAGGTTCCCACAAGGGGCCGACTTATGACCATCACGCTAATGGATTTTTTGCTGGTGCAATTGATCCCGATACCTGTCCACTTGATTTTTCTAAGGCCGCGCGGGTGACAGGTAAAGCGGGAGCGTGCAGCTTTCATCATGTGAGGGCCGTTCATGGGTCAGAGCAGAATCTTTCTGGAGAAGATCGTGTCCTTCTTTTGTATCAGGCGGCTGCAGCTGACGCTTGGGATTTACGAAGGTTCAACGAGCCTTGGGAAGAGTATGAGTCAAGAATGATAGCTGGTGTTTCTACTCTCGAGCCAAGAGTGGTCGATACGCCAATAAGACTACCATATCCACCAGCAAAATTTGACGGGTCAATTTACGAAAACCAGCGAGGAATGAAATCAAGGTATTTCGCTTTTGATAACAATCTTGCGCATGACAAAGAAGATGCAGATTAGTTGATTTTTAGAAGAGTGAAATAGCACTTAAGTAAAAGTATCTCGAGAACCGCGTCTAGTTCTCTGTATGAATTTTAAGATAACAAAGTCTTAGTGGCTCTCGAGCTTAGTCAAGTTTTTTTCAAATATTTCACTACCTAGTTAGGCAACAGCCTTTCCTTCCTTAGTGAGATGATCTAGTCCTTCATTTAAGGCGACCGCATAAGCATCAAACAACGCATTTATTTCGCTCTCCGTAATAATCAATGGGGGACAAAAACACATAGAGTCACCAACAGGTCGAAGTATGAGACCATGCTTTAAACAAATATTACTGATTGTTCCTCCAACATTGTCTGTTGGTGCAAAAGCTTCCTTGCAGGATTTATCGCGGACTAATTCTGTCGCTCCTATCAACCCTTCCCCACGAACCTCTCCTACTAGTGGATGGTCGGCAAAACTGTTTAGACGTTCCTGGTATAAGCCCATAACACTTCTTACGTGTCCAAGAATATCTTCCTCTTCATAAATTGACAGTGTTTCAAGTGCTACAGCTGCGGCAACCGGATGACCAGAGTAGGTATATCCATGTCCAAAAACGCCAAGTTTACTACTTGCGTCGGCAATAGCTTGATAAATGTCATCGCTTATCATCGTGCCAGAGATAGGCAAATAGCTTGACGACAACGCTTTTGCGCAGACGAGAATGTCGGGCTCTATATTGAAAGTCTCTGATGCCCAAAAATTACCAGTTCTACAAAAACCACAAATTACCTCGTCGGCAACAAATAAAACATCATGTTTTTTTAGCACTGCCTGTATCTTTTCAAAATAGGTTTTTGGTGGGGTGATGACACCGCCAGCTCCCATTATAGGTTCAGCAAAAAAAGCTGCCACGGTTTCAGGACCTTCATCAATTATGAGCTGATCTAAATCATTTGCCATACGCGTTGCAAAGTCTTCCTCAGTTTCACCATCTTCGCCAAATCTGTAATAGTGCGGGTTGTTTGTGTGTATGAATTTTTCTAGCGGTACATCAAACCCTGCATGATTTAAAGAGCGGCCGGTTAGGCTTGAAGAAGCAAGAGTGATACCATGGTAACCATTTATTCTGCCGATTATTTTTTTCTTCTGGTGACGCCCACGTGCGTTGTTATAGTACCATATGATCTTTATCGCTGTATCGTTGGCTTCTGATCCCGAGTTATTAAAAAACACTTTAGAGACAGTATCAGGAGCTACATTCAGGAGTTTTTCCGCCAGGTCGATGCTTGGAGGATGCGACTTTTGCCCAAAGAGATGGTAGTATGGAAGGGTTTCAAGCTGTTTCGTAGCAGCAGCTACTAATCTTTTGTGTTGAAAACCTAACGAGGTCGACCAGAGGCCAGCCATCCCCTCAATATATTTTTTACCGCCATTGTCCCAAACATACACTCCCTCGCCCTTTTCTATAATCATAGGGCCTTGTTCCTCATTGGCTCGGAGATTCGTGTAAGGGTGCACTAAATAAGCGACGTCCCTTGCTTCTGGCGAATTAGGCTTCACTGGCATAGAACTCTCCCTGAATTTAAAAACTCTTATAACCAAAGACTATAGAAGCTTTTTCAATAAATGCTACATTGTCTTTCATGAAAATTAATCATCACACTCGTTCGAGTTTACAAATCGTTTTGAAACTCACCCTATTTTCGCAGATCTGGGCAGTATAAACCAAATGAATGATAGGAATTGCGCCAGTAAAGCTAATCCAAAACCCCAAAAAAATCCTTCGGAACTGTATGTGCCATTTTCGCCTGTTGGGAAGAAATTTATTATCTCCCCTATGAGGTATTGTATCAAGAACACGCCTCCAAAAGTCATCACATTTACCGCAGTGATGACCCGGCCAGATAATTCATTGGGAAAAAATCGGGTCAAATGCGCGTAAACCACCATTGCAGAGTTTGCGAGTAGTCCAAATGCAAGCCAGGGGTAGATAGAAGTTGGTGCTAACTCGAAGATTATTAAAAGTTGACTAATCATAAACAAAAGCATCGAGGCAGTGAAAAAAGTTAGCAACGATACTTTAAATTTTTCTAACCAGTTTGCGAGTGCGCCAGTTATTAAAGAACCTATTGCAAGTGCGAGGGCCAGCAACAATAAATAATTTGCGACAAGTCCTCTATCTAAACTGGCGACATCCTTTAACCATGGGCCAGCCCAAAGACCCTGTATAGCCATATTTGCCGCGAGACTAGTGCTAATAAGAGGCGCACATTTCCAAAACTCTTGGTTGGTGTATATGGAGCCCAGCTCAATTATCTGATGCCGGAGGGTCGGGAGTGATATACTTGTTTTGCGTTCAGGAACTATGGTGAAAATTAGTAGGGAAACTGAGAGTGTTGCAATTGCCAGAAACTGGAATATCTCTCGCCAAGTAAAAAAAGCCAACATCATCTCAAGAGGAGCCGTCGCAGCAACGGCTCCTAGTCCACCAATAGCAAGAAAACTGCCGTTGATCAGAGGCCAGTGGCGATCATCAAACCAAATTGTGGCAGCTTTTACAGCTCCCATCAAACAGCCGGCTACCCCAAGTCCTATAAAACCTCTGCCGAGAGCCAAAACAGTCGTGTTTGTGCCAAGAGAGAATAGTACAGCTCCGCCAGCTGCGAACAATAGAAGTAACGTTTGTACTCTTCGAGGACCATATCTATCAAGCAAAATACCTAAGGGAATTTGAAATAAGGAAAATGTAAGAAAATATGTGGCAGTAAGAAACCCAAGATCCCCAGCATCTAAGCCGACCTCACTTATCAGTTGTGGAGCAATTATCGCGTTTGTAGAACGAAATAAGTAAGACAGGAAATAACCTGCAGCAAATGGAGAAAATATGACTAGGATAAGCTTTCCAGCCGTTATTTTTGTGGCGAAGTTTGTATCACTATCATTACTTTTATTCGTCCCTTGGTTAAGGGACGCATTTTTGGTTCTACGCCGAGCAGTAAGAAGAAAAGAAATAGCAAACACAGATCATTTCGCTTTGATGGCTGTCGAAGGCTGAGATTATTAACCTCGACGTATACAGTTTTAATCCTGAAAAGTAGAGAACTATGTATAGCATAACCCAAAAAAATTAGAAAATTATACGGGCGGAAATACTTCTTGTTACAACGCAAATGTCATAAAACATTGATTTTTTGATCTAGAAATAGTTCACTTCCTGCGAATCGACTGATAAAACACCAGTCGCGCATCGTTTTTAAAATGTTAGTGATTATCAAGATCCCGTGGAGAGTAGAAAATGTCTAGCTCATGGCAACCTCATTCTTGGCGAACTAAGCAGGCCTTGCAAATGCCTGATTACCCTGATGTTGAATATTTAGAAAGGGTCGAGTCACAGATCGCTTCATTTCCACCGCTGGTTTTCGTAGGTGAAGCGCAGAAGCTTAAATCCGAACTAGCGCGGGTAGCATCTGGCCAAGCGTTTCTATTACAAGGCGGGGATTGCGCGGAAAGCTTTGCAGAATTTTCAGCCAATAATATTAGGGATACCTTTCGCGTTCTCTTGCAGATGGCACTTGTCCTCACTTTTGGCGGCGGTCTTCCAGTTGTAAAGGTTGGCCGATTGGCCGGTCAGTTTGCAAAACCTAGATCTAGTCCTGTGGAGAAACAGGGAGATCAAGAGTTACCCAGCTATCGAGGCGATATAGTAAATTCAATCGAATTTGAGCCCGAAAAAAGAAAGCCGGATCCGGGGCGCCTCTTGAAAGCATATAATCAGTCGGCGTCGACGCTGAATTTATTAAGAGCTTTCGCTCAAGGTGGATTTGCGAACCTAGAAGAAATTCACCGGTGGACACTAGGTTTTGTGTCTAACTCTCCTCAAGGTGAACGCTATGAGAAGCTGTCACAAAGATTGGATGAGGCCCTTAGGTTCATGCAAGCTTGCGGGCTGACTTCCGACTCAATTAGACAGCTTCGGGAAACAGATTTTTACACTTCTCATGAGGCTCTCTTGCTTGGGTATGAGCAGTCTATGACTCGACAAGACACCATAACAGATGACAAAGGTTGGTATAGTACTTCAGCTCATATGATTTGGATTGGTGATCGTACGCGGCAGGTGGACGGAGCGCATGTTGAATATATGCGCGGAATAAAAAACCCTATAGGTCTTAAATGCGGACCCAGTTTGGCGGCTGAAGAATTAATTTCATTGATCTCAAAATTAAACCCGGGCAATGAATCTGGTAGACTAACCTTGATTTGTAGGATGGGGGCCGAAAATATCGGAGCGAACCTACCGGCTCTAATAAGGGAAGTCCAAAAAGAAGGTAAGAACGTTGTTTGGTCGTGTGACCCAATGCATGGAAATACAATAACATCTTCTAATGGATATAAAACAAGGCCGTTTGATAACATTTTATCAGAAGTAAAACAGTTTTTCGAAATACATGCCGCGGAAGGAACTTACGCTGGTGGAGTGCATTTTGAAATGACCGGTCAGGATGTGACAGAATGTTTAGGTGGAGCGCAGGCTATAAACGAAGTCTCGCTCGGCGACAGGTATCATACACACTGTGATCCTCGATTGAATGCTTCACAAGCACTTGAATTAGCTTTCCTTATTGCCGATATGCTGAAAGAAAACTTTTCTAAAGAGAAACACTTCCCGAATATGGCAGCAGTTTCGTAGGTTAAAAAGTTGATAGCCTTAAAAATTACTCGGCCTACATATTTAGATTGGGATTGGGTAGCATTATGCGGAATAAACATCAGAGCTCAAAAGGACATGGGGTAAAGAAGATCGCTCGAGTGGCTCTGTCGCCAGATAGCGGGTCGATTGGTCGTTTTGCGGATAAATATTTTCTAAGAACTAAGGATATCGTGGAGAAATTTGGCGATACCTCCGTAACCTATGCAGTTTTCATGCGACGACCTGTTACAAGTGCTCCTCAATTAGCTATCGATTGGTTACAGTTAATGGCGAAAGAGCGTCAGACTTCTTTTAAAATCAACCTAAAATACAAAGAAGGGTCGTGGGTAGGGGCTGGTGAACCCATAGTCTACATAACTGGTTCACTATTTCATCTTGTTGATTTAGAAACGCAATTTCTCCAAAAACTAGGTTCTTCGTGTGTGGCTGCTTATAATTCTTACGTGATGTGTGTCGAATTACCTAGAACAGCATTTCTTGCAATGGATGCCCGACATTGCGCAGGCGCTGATATGGCAGAATTAATGGCATATGGCGCAAGTGTAGGATCAAAGAAAGCTCAAAACAAAGTGGGGGCAATTGGTTTTGTGGGTAACGCCACAGACGATACAGCTCATTTCTTTGGACAGGAAACAGGTTTTGGTACAATGCCGCACGCCCTTGTTGGCTATGCAGGATCAACTATCCGAGCAGCCGAAATGTTCTATGAAACTCATCCAGATACAAACCTGACGGTTTTAGTAGATTATTTTGGTAAAGAAATCTCGGACGCAATAGCCGTTTGCAAGCGATTTCCAAATCTATTGGAAAATGGCCAACTTTCGTTGCGTCTTGATACTCATGGCGGACGTTATGTTGAAGGCCTCGACATGTCCAAATCCTACGCGGTTTTGGAAAGAAATGCGACTAGAGCAATTCGTGGCTATAGATCCGATACAGAATTGCGGCATCTTATCGGAACCGGCGTCTCTGCTGCAGCTATTTGGCACCTTCGTGAGACACTCAATGCGGCTGGATTTTCAAGAGCAAAAATAGTGGGATCGAGCGGTTTTTCTCCTGAGAAATGTCGGATTATGGCTTTAGCAGAAGCTCCCATCGACATGATAGGGACTGGGTCTTATCTACCGGATAATTGGAGTGAAACCTATGCAACTGCGGATATCATTGACTATGATGGAGAATCGAGAGTAAAGATAGGAAGAGAATTTCTCTTATCAAAATAGAGATCCATGCAAGATACTGTTCTTTTAATAGTACATCAAAAAAAATCTGTTCCAGGTCATATTGGGTACCTCTTTGACGAACGGGGTTACAAGTTTGACAGACGATGTCCCTGTTTGGGTGACGAATTGCCAAAAGAGTTAGATAGCTATGCTGCGGTTGTAATTTTTGGCGGGCCAATGAGCGCAAATGACTGTTGGATGCCTGGTATCAAGAAAGAGTTGGATTTTGTCCCAAGGGTTTTAAAAGCGGAAATCCCTTTCCTGGGCCTCTGCCTTGGTGGTCAGATTTTGGCGAGGGTGCTAGGGGCGGATGTAAAACCTCATGCTGACGGTCATATAGAGTCTGGTTACACACGTATTTACCCGACGGAAGCAGGTAAGGATTGGTTTCTAGATTCTAATATATTCTATCAATGGCATAGAGAAGGGTTTGATACCCCTTCAACCGCAACTCTAATAGCAACGGGCGATATTTTTCCAAATCAGGCTTTCGTCTATAACAATTATGCTATCGCCACGCAATTCCATCCAGAAATAACACGCGACATGATAGACCGATGGACTATGCATGGTGCTCATAGGCTGAACCGTCCAGGGGCGCAACCTAGGCAGGCTCATATCAAGGGCTGGGAGCTCTTTAGTGAAAAGATCGACTTGTGGGGGAGATCGTTGCTGGATCGCTTTAAGCTTTTTGGCAGCCAAGTCAAAGTTACAGCTAACGACTAGTTTTTGTTTTTAGACACAAAGACGGTTTAATGCAACATAGCCAATCTTCTTGCATCTTGTAAAATTATCGTCGGTCGTGTCTTATTATGCGAGAAAATTCATAAAAAAAGTTAGAGGTCAAATAGTGTTAAGATTTCCATCTCTCTTTTCAGCGACAAAAGTTGGTAAAAAGACATTAAAAAATAGAATTTGTTTATGTGCTACCGTGACAAATTTCGCACAAAATAATAAAATCACAGAGCCATGGCATAATTTTTTATTGGAGCGAGCACGGGGCGGAGCTGCGATGCTTGTTACGGAAGTCATTGCTGTGGACCCCGAGGCAATCGCACAATCCTCAACAATCACAGGGTTTGATCCAACAAATGAAGCTGGTTTCAAACTGATCGCTAACGATGTGCACAAAGAAGACGCCTTAATAATTGGTCAACTATGGCACCCGGGGCGACAACAATTGTGGCATCCAACAAAATCACCAATTGGGGTATCGAATCTCCCGGATCCATATAGCGGAACTGTACCACATGTAATGACGACGGAGGAGGTGCTCCGCGTTGCAGAGTCATATATTGAAACGGCAAAAAGGTTGTCAGGCTGCGGTTTCGATGGTGTTGAATTGCATGGGGCACATGGCTATTTAATCATGCAATTTTTGTCGCCAGCATCGAACAATCGAGAAGACATATTTGGAGGTGATCTCGAAGCTAGGACACTTTTCGTTCGAAAAGTAGCAGAAGGTATTAGGGAAAAATGTGGGCAAGATTTTATTATTGGACTCAAGATGCCAGCGGATGAAGGTGTCCCAGGCGGGGTCTGCCCCGACGAGGCGGTGAGAATAACAACTCGATTGTCAAAGACGGGTTACTTTGATTATTTCGCATACGGTCAAGGCAATTTTAGTTTAAGCTTGGAGAACCATGTTCCAGATATGTACTTTGACCAGGGTGCTTTTATTGAGCTACATAAAAAAATGCGATCAGTATCCGGTAATGTACCGGTAATGGCATTAGGTCGGATAGGAGAGCCCAGTCTAGCTAATAGAATTATCGAAGAAGGATTTGGCGACCTGGTGGGTATGTCACGAGCTCTAATCACAGATCCCGCTTGGCCTGAAAAAGCTCGTTTGGGAAAATCACAAGATATTCGACCGTGCGTTTATGATAATTTTTCTTGGGGTGAAGTGCATCTAGGTAAACCGCTCGCAGAGCATCATAATGGTTTCATTGGTCAAGTAAACGAGGCCTTTCGGCTTCCGGAACCTGCAAGCTTTTCAAAAAGGGTGATGATTGTTGGAGGTGGCGTATCTGGTCTTGAAGCAGCGTGGGTAGCCGCCGCTAAAGGTCATGGCGTAACTCTCTTCAGTTCTGCATCGGAATTGGGCGGTGGTTTGTTGCTAGAGTCTAGACTGCCAGGGCGTCAAGAAATGCGGCGAATTATAGAACACCAAGTTTTTTCTGGAGAAAAATACGGAGTCGAATATGTCTTAAACTACAAAGTGAGTGCTAGTGATGTAGTTGACTTTGGTGGTGATGTAGTTTTGCTTGCTACAGGAGCTAACCATCGCTTGCCTAGTGACCTGGAAAGGGAAGACAGAGTCCTTTCGGCTCGGGAATACGTAATACAGTCAGAAAAGTTGAATGGTGAGACAGCTGTTTTGATCGACGAAGATGGCACTGCTGCGACATATGGTGTAGCAGACCTAATGGCCCAAAATTTTAAGAATGTGATATTGCTAACATCGCGCCCTAGAGTAGCGGCAAGCGTAAACCATTGCAGTGCAATTGGTGTCTTCAGGCGGCTGTATGGCGCTAATATTCAGATTCAACCGGCGCAGCAAGTAATAAGTTTCATTGATAGAATTGTGACAGTTAAGAACCCCTATAATGCGATGGAGAATGATATATCGGATGTAGATTTGTTGGTTTATTCGACACCCCGTATTTCAAATGATGAGTTGGCTGATGAATTGGATGACACACTTGTAAAGAAGATTGGTGACTGCCGATCGCCAAGAAATTTGATGACGGCTATTCAAAATGGGCATGCGATCGCAGATTCTCTTTAATCAAAATGCAAATGCTAGATCGGGAAATAGATGATCAAAACAAGTAGGTCATCTATTAATGCAATGAAACTTACTGTTCCGAGATTAGTTGACGAGATTACCCGTGACTTGTTTCTAGAAGACATTGACCACCACTTTGAGTCCATGACCGCCTATAAATTACCCGAGTTTTCGCTGCCTGGTGAAGAAAATAAGTTAGCGCCTGCCACGACTGACTTCTATGGAAAAAAGGTAGGAACATAAAGGCGAATTAAGAAAATTTATTGCGTTTTCCCAGGAAATTATGAAAAACTATAGCTAGGCTAATTTAGTTTGCAAAAAAGATTATTCTAAGGATTTAAAAGATTTGTCATCAAAAAATATAGAGGTTCAACCATTTGTTCACGAAGCTTCCTCGACAATAACATATCTTCTGTTGGAAAAGTCTTCCGGCGTAGCTGCAATTATAGACCCAGCAGCCGACTTCAATATTTGGACAGGTGAACTGGACTTCCGTTTTTGCCGTCAAATCGAAAATGTCATAAATGATTGCAACCACAAGTTGCAATGGATATTCGAAACCCATGTGCATGCAGATCATGTGACCGGGGCGCAATATCTAAAGTCTAAGCTTGGCGGAACCATAGCTATAGGTTCTCGTATCAAAGAAGTTCAACAAATTTTTTCAAAAATTTATAATGATGCACCTTGTCCCAGTTTTGATGGCTCGGAATTTGATTGTTTACTAGAACCTGACCAAATCTTGCCTTTCGGTGATGCGACAATAGAAGTTATTCCAACGCCTGGCCATACGCCCGCTTGTAATAGCTTTTTAATAGAAAATATGCTTTTCGTTGGTGATAGTATTTTCATGCCAGACTTTGGAACAGCAAGATGTGATTTCCCAGGGGGCAGTGCCCGAGATTTATACTCTTCGGCTCAAAGATTATTGCAACTGCCAAAGTCTACAAAAGTTTTCGTTGGTCATGACTATGGACCAGGCGGCCGCCCAATCGCATGGGAAACAACAATTGAAAAACAAAAAGAAGAGAATATTCACATTAACGATGGTGTTCAAATTTCCGAGTTTGTCTCAGTCCGAGAAGCGCGGGATGCTGGGCTCAGTTTACCTAAGATGATTATTCCTTCGATCCAAATTAATATGAGGGCAGGGAGGCTCCCTGAGGTTGAGAGGAATGGCATTTCCTATTTAAAGACCCCAATTAATTGTTACCCGGGAATTCAAGCCGGGGATAATTAAAAACGAAGTCGCAAACCGCTTTTATAGCACCTGCTGTTTTTTGTTATACTTTTCAATAGGAACCATAAAAATTGATAACAAGGATGGTATGATTATCAGTGTCAGAACCGCCGATAGCGTTAATCCACCTATAACAACGGAACCCAAACCCCTATATAATTCTGCGCCAGCTCCTGGAAAAAGAACCAGCGGCATCATCCCTAAAACACTAGTGAGGGTTGACATGAAAATAGGTCTTATTCTGTTTCGTGTAGCTTCAATTATGGCGTCTGTTTCGCGCAAACCCTCTGACCGGAATTGATGAAGAGTTTGATGGACGAGCAAAATAGCATTATTAACTACAATTCCTACAAGAATTACGAAACCCAAAAGCGTTAACATGTCCAAATTTTGGTGCTGGAATAAACTTAAAATAACTAATCCAATTACGCCCCCTGCAGCGGCTAAAGGAACTGAAAAAATTATAATTAGTGGATACAGAAAACTCTCAAATAAAACAGCCATTACGAGATACACAATAACTAGAGCAATTAAAAGGTCTAATACCATTTCATCCCAAGTCTCCGTTAGCTTGTCTGCTGTCCCTGAAAGTTCAAGTTTTACCGTGTTGGGAACACCCTCATTCCTTAACTCATTTATCACAAACAATTGTATCTTTTCCATGGCTGTTTCTAGCGCCATAGTCGTGGGAGGGTTTATTTGTAAAGTGATGGTTCTCAATTGTTCTTTGTGTCTTATTTCACTGGGGCCTCTTGTGATTTCTATATCAGCAAGTGAACTCGTTGGTATAATTTTGCCGTCCTTTGTTGCGATGGGCAGGTCCTCTATATTCTGAGTCGAGCGGATATGATCAGTTGGACCTTTAATAGTTAGATCAAGGCGCTCGCCCTCCACTGTTATTTCGGCCACCCTCAATCCATCGTTAAAGGCGTCGAGTGTCAGTCCCAACCCCTTAGAAGAGAGCTTATTATCAGCTATAACGGTTGGATTGGGTTTTACCCGTATTTCTGGAGCCCCTAGGCTCAAAGATGGTCGAGGCCTCATCCGGGTACCCTCTCGTCGAGGAAGAACTTTACTGAGTTTGCCCGCTGCTCTTTGAGCAATCGCGATTATTTCTTCCAGGTTTCCTCCAGAAACGTCAAGGTCAATTGACCTCGAACCCCCAATGCCTCGACCAAAAATTGATCTTTTTCTCATTATGGCAAAAGTTTTTGGTTCTGAATAAAGTGACCGTTCAAGAATTGGTATTAAGTCATCAATCCTAGATGGATCGGTGGCTACGGCTCCAATAATCGCATTTGCTCGAAAGGCCGCGAAAAAAAATCGTTGGATAGACGGTTCATCGCCTGAAACTTTTTTGTCTTTTCCTTCGATGTCCCATAGTGGCTCAGTCGCTTTCTCGGACTTAGTTGCAATTTCTGTCATAGTTTTTAAGTTATAGCCCGAAGGAGGCATAACGTAGCCAATAATTAGATTACGATTGCCGTCTGGTAAATAATCAAGTTTTGGAAGGAGAAGAGCGGTAATGACGCCCGAAACGATTAGCACAGATGTTACAGCACTCGCAGCCATCCCTCGATTACTTGTGACGGCGCGAGTGAAATTTAGAACATATCTTACAAACATCGATGCCGACTGATCTATCAAATTGATGCGGCGTTTCGTCGTTATTTCCTGAACGTTGCCTTTTAATAATCGACTTGCAAGTGCCGGTATTACCGTGATGGAAACGATCAACGACAATAAAACTGCCACCGATATCGCAACAGCAATATCTCTGAATAATTGACCGACTTCTAGTTCCATTATTAGAATTGGTATAAATGCCATTACTGTTGTTAATGCTGAAACTAAAACAGCGCCCCAAACCTGATTTGCACCCTCAAAAGCGGCCCTAGTGATAGGGAGCCCATTTTGTCGAAGGCGAAATATATTTTCCAGGACAACAATAGCTGCGTCTACAACCATACCTATGGCAAAGGCGAGGCCCGCGAGAGATATAACATTAATCGATCGGCCCAGAGCTGCCATCGCAACAAAAGATCCTACTATTGATACTGGAATTGCAAGTGAAATGACTAGCGTGGCCGAGCCACTCCGAAGAAAAAGAAGCAGGACTATTGCTGCTAAAGTTCCTCCGACATAGATGTTTTGCTGAACAAGATTAATGGCAGAATCTATGTATGTTGTTTCGTCATAAACTTGGGTCAAAACTAGTTTTTCAGCTGCTAAAAAGTTTCCATTAATATCGCTGACAGCACTTCTTATTCCTCGCATCACTTCTATAACGTTTGCCCCAGTCTCTCTATAGACCGGAAGAGCTATCGCCGGTTCTCCCATCATCCTTATTCTCGATACCGGTTTTTTGTAATCGAAAATTACATCAGCTATATCTTCAACTTTCACTCTGGTGATGCGGCCGGAGGTTATATCTTTAGTAGACTTGAGCACGACATTTTTTACAGAGCGTATACTTTCAAAGTCTCCCTCTGTTCTTACTACATAACGACGTTTACCTTCATCTACCGCCCCTGCAGAAATGGATGCATTCGCCATCCGAAGTGTATTCAAAATATCTGGGATAGTTAATTTGTAACGTGCAAGGCTCTCCGGGTTAACGATTATTTGCATTTCTCGTTCTGCGCCGCCATAAACGCGAACCTCCGATATCCCTTTTACTCGTTCTAAACGATCTTTTATGAAATCTTTTGCGAGATCAAAATATTTATGAACACTGGTTTCGTTGCCTTCTAGTTTTCTTAGTATCAGCCATGCAATGGCATTGTCTTCTGAACCGGCTGTATTTAAGGATGGTTCGTTTACTTCTGCTGGATAGTTTCCTACACGATCTAATCTATTGGATACAAGAAGCACTGCTTTTGTCATGTCTTGACCAACAGAAAACTCTAGCGTTACACGGGCCCGTCCAGTTTCTGAGCGGCTGACTATAGACTCTAGGCCCTCTATACCTTTGAGTTCTTTCTCCTGTCTATTTACAACTTCACGCTCAACCTCGGCAGGTGCTGCTCCAGGCCATTGGGTTGTTACCGTAATTACAGGCCTATTCACATCTGGCGTTAATTGAATTGGAATGGTTTCTAAGGCTACGAATCCAAACATTATGACCATTAAAACAGCGGCAATTACCGCTATTGGTCTTTCGATAGATACATTTATAAGACGGTCCATGTGTTGGCCTTAGTTCACAGCTTTAACAATTTCACCTGGCCTTAGTCTCTCATTTCCGCGAGTGATCGTTATATCTCCAGGTAGAAGGCCTTCAATGACTTCGAAGCGTTCGCCAACTGATCGACCTATTTTGATAGCTTTTTTTACTGCCTTGTTATCTTTAAGAACATACACATTCTTATTACCTTTATTTATAAGAATGGCATCTTTGTGTACGGTAGTGATGCGTGTTGGGGTTCCTATTGGAATGTTTAGTGTTACTGATTGATTCCCGACTATTCTTAGTTTTTGGGGACTCGCATCCAAGATAAAGCGAGCCGCTAAAGTACGCGTTTGCATATTTTCCTGAGGGATGACTGTACGAAGAGAGGCTTTGAACGGAACCTCGTTTTGTAATTTTCCTTGAACCTGCATTTTTGGAACCAAGTTGAGCGCACGCACTGTTGGTATGTCAGCTTCTATTTCAAGATCATCATCATTAAGCATTGTGACGATTGGATCGCCTGTTCTAGTATAACTTCCAGGAACGATATGTGTGGAAATGATAATGCCTGAATAAGGAGCTTTTATGAGAGTATCTCTCAAAAATTGTTGTGCCATATTTAATGCCGCTTCTGCACGTGCCACCTCTGCTTCCGCTTCTTTTAGTGATCCAGCAGCCATCTCAAGGTCACGCTGGCTATCATGATCTCTATCTTGTCGGAATGCCGTTGACCCTCGCAGAGCAATAATACGCTGCCTCGCTTGTTCCTTTTTTTTGAATTCGGCGTTACTTTTTTCTCCTATTGCCTTTGCTCGGCTGAGCTCAGCTTTTTTAAGGCGAAGTGATTGCTGTAGTTGATCTGATGAAAGTCGCGCCAATACTGCGCCTTTCTCTACTCGGTCACCGATTCTTACCTCTAGTTTTTCTATCCGTTCTGCAATTCGTGTTGCAACGATCCCAGATTGGTTGGTTACGACCCTACCCAATACTGGCATAGTTTGAGACATAGGTTCTAAGATTACCTTATCCGTAAAAACAGGACTAGATCGTTGCTCCGCGCGGGTGGTTTCGATGTAAAAAAACACAATGGCTGAGAGTGCAAGAAAAATGACAAGGTCATGACATAATTTTAAACTTTGGCGAATTTTATGCTGTTCCAATTTGCGAAAATCATAAGAATGAGTCACTAACTTCCCCCAATCTTGATTGTTGGATGAATTTTTTATGTATTGACATCTACGAAGTAGATTTACGTATGATTTAGATGGTATTGACGTTAGAAAGTTCAATACATGCTGTTTAAACAAGATTTCGTTACTGAACACAAAAATGGTTGTTGGGATAAGCCACCATTTCTATTCCTTGTAAAGTATAAAATCATAGTTTTCCTATTTTTGAAAAATAGTTACACATAGGTTAGTGTAAGAAAAATGTTTTGTTGAGCTTTAATATGACCATAGTATTTAGTCACCCAGGCTGTCTAGGGCATAATATGGGAGAAGGACATCCGGAGAGGCCAGCTCGTATGGATGCCGTAGAACAAGCGCTTCAACGAGAAGGACTTGCCGGGAGATTAGTGAGGCGAGATGCGGAAAGAGCAGCGCTTGATTGTATTGGATTGATGCATCCTCAAAAATATATAGATCAAATTGTGGCTAGTGTGCCCTCGTCTGGGATCACGAGGCTTGATGCTGATACATGTTTGTCTCCGGGATCGTTGGAAGCCGCTCTCAGGGCGGCTGGGGCAGCTTGTTCTGCTGTAGACGCAGTAGTTTTGGGCGAATCAAAAAATGCTTTTTGTGCGGTGAGGCCGCCTGGACACCATGCCGAAACAAGTCAAGCTATGGGATTTTGCATTTTCAACACGGTCGCAATTGCAGCAGCCTATGCTAGACAAAGACATGGTGTTGGACGTGTGGCCGTGATTGATTTTGATGTTCACCATGGCAATGGCACTCAAGAAATGTTTTGGTCAGATCAAAACTTATTCTTCGGTTCCACACATCAGATGCCTCTATATCCTGGAACCGGATCAAAGAGTGAAAGAGGAGAATTTGATAACATTGTAAATTGTCCGTTGATCGCAGGCGACGGTAGTAGTGAGTTTAGGACGGCCATCTTAGACGTTATATTGCCAGGATTGGAGACATTTCAGCCCGATTTACTGCTGGTTTCCGCCGGATTCGACGCTCACATGAATGATCCGCTTGCCGGATTAAATTTACGAGACAATGACTATGCTTGGGTGACAAAACAACTTTTAGAAGTAGCAGACAAATTCACCAATGGCCGTTTGATATCGACCTTGGAGGGCGGTTACGACCTTTTAGCCCTTACGTCATCTGTTGCTTCGCATGTGGAGGAACTGGTACAAGCTTAATCTTCAAAGTAACTAATAAAATCTTTGCGGATTCTGTTAAGAAACTCAGTAATTGTCAGTTTCAAGGAGGAAATTTTGAGTAAAGAAAGTAAAATAGAGGATTTAAATTTTGAAGCATCTTTGAAAGAACTTGAAGAAATTGTAGAGCGTTTGGAAAACGGTCAAGGATCATTAGAAGATGCTATATCTGCATATGAACGCGGCTCATTATTAAAGAAACATTGTCAGGCCAAATTGGATGAAGCTCGGCTGAAAGTAGAAAAAATAAGATTACCTCAAGAAGGCGGTGCAGTAGAGATTACGGACTTCGATGAATGAGTCTATTTCACGAATAATGAAGGATTTTTATGACTTTAAGCAAGGCACTTGCTGATTGTGCAACTAAGATAAATAAAACCATGGAGGATCTCCTCCCAGGAGCCTTGGACGCTGAAGCTATCCTGTGCGACGCGATGAAATACAGTTCACTTGGCGAGGGGAAAAAGATACGACCATTTATGGTGCTTCAGTCTTCCAACCTGTTCGGTGTAAAAGAGGAAGTTGCGTTTCGGGTGGGCTCAGCCGTAGAATTTTTACACAGCTACTCATTAATTCACGATGACTTGCCCGCAATGGATGACAGTGATTTTCGAAGAGGGAAAAAAAGTTGTCACAAGCATTTCAATGAGGCAACGGCAATTCTAGCTGGTGATGCTTTACTAACTCTGGCTTTTGAAATTTTGTCTGACCCTTTAACAGCGTTGGACAGCTCTGTAAGATGCCAGCTTGTTAACTCTTTAGCGAAAGCTGCTGGGCATCGGGGAATGGTCGCAGGGCAAATGTTAGATTTACTGACAGAGGGAAAGAAATTGTCCGTCGACGAAATAGTTCAAATGCAGAGTCTTAAAACCGGAGAAATTTTTGCGTTTTGCATGGTTTCTGGCGGCATTCTAGGTGGTGCTAGCAAGTTGCAACTTGATGCACTCAAAAAATACGCTTATGGATTTGGAATAGCTTTTCAAATAGTAGATGATTTATTAGACGTAGAAGGCGACATAGGTACGACCGGAAAACCTGGAGGGCAAGATGCCAAAGTGGAAAAAGCTACACTAGTAGCAAAATTAGGGGTTGAAGAGGCAAGGCATAAGGCGGTATTTCTGGTGAACGAATCTATTGAAGCATTAAAATTATGGGGCACAGAAGCGGACCACCTTAGGTCCCTAGCCAAATTTGTTTTGGAAAGACAAAAGTAAAGTTTGAACGTTATGTCGAACAGCAATACACCTATATTGGATCTGGTTAAGAACCCTAAAGACTTACGGGGACTTAAGCCAGAAAATCTAACCGCACTCGCACAAGAGTTGCGTCAAGAGGTGATAAATGCAGTCTCTGTAACTGGCGGTCACTTAGGGGCTGGACTGGGTGTTGTGGAACTAACAATTGCTCTCCACTACGTCTATCAAACCCCTTATGATAAATTAATATGGGATGTTGGTCACCAAGCCTACCCGCATAAGATAATAACCGGCCGCAGAGATAGAATAAAAACACTAAGGCAAACCGGGGGGCTATCTGGGTTTACAAAAAGAGCGGAAAGCGAATTTGATCCTTTTGGAGCTGCGCATAGCTCGACCTCTATTTCTGCGGGGTTAGGCATGGCAGTTGCCAGAGATTTAAAATCCGAGAAAAATCATGTCATTGCGGTAATTGGTGACGGGGCTATGAGTGCGGGCATGGCTTACGAGGCTATGAACAATGCTGGTGCAGGGAACTCAAAACTTTTAGTTGTTTTAAATGATAACGATATGTCTATAGCCCCAGCTGTAGGTGCAATGAGCTCGTATTTATCTAGGCTGATTAGTTCCACGTCATATAGGAGCTTAAGAGACCTAGCTAAGCAGCTCGCCTCTCATCTACCTAAACAACTAGAGCGAACAGCCAAAAGGGCAGAGGAATATGCGCGAGGATTGGTGACCGGTGGAACACTTTTTGAGGAATTAGGCTTCTATTATGTGGGCCCTGTTGATGGACATAATTTAGAACACCTGCTGCCAGTATTACAAAATATTAAAAATGCTAAGCAGGACAAACCTGTATTGCTGCACGTTGTAACAGAAAAGGGCCGCGGTCATCCATTTTCTGAAAAGTCATTGGAGAAATATCACGCTGTACAGAAGTTTGATCTTGTTACGGGCGCCCAATCCAAAGCTAAAGCTAACGCTCCATCTTATACAGAGGTTTTTTCTAAATCGCTTATACGAGAAGCAGAGCAAGATGAAAGGATCGTTGCGGTCACGGCAGCGATGCCATCTGGTACAGGTATAGATAAATTTGCACGACAATTCCCGCAGAGGAGCTTTGACGTTGGAATTGCAGAACAGCATGCTGTAACATTTGCGGCCGGCCTGGCAACAGAGGGTTTAAAGCCTTTCGTAGCGATTTACTCCACTTTTCTTCAAAGAGCTTATGACCAAGTTGTTCATGATGTCGCGATCCAGGGGCTGCCTGTCCGTTTTGCAATCGATAGAGCAGGTTTGGTGGGCGCAGATGGTGCAACGCATGCAGGAGCCTTTGATTTAGCTTACCTCTGTTGCCTTCCTGGATTTATTATTATGGCGGCCGCAGATGAAGCCGAATTAGTGCATATGATAGCCACAGCCAGAGATATAAACGACGCCCCTTCTGCAATTAGATACCCCAGAGGTGAGGGTGTGGGGGTAGAGCTTCCAGACCATGGTACGCCTTTGCCGATTGGTAAGGGTCGCGTGATTCGTACAGGTTCTACTGTTGCCATACTATCTTTAGGCTCGCGGTTGAAAGATTGTCTGTTGGCTGCGGAGCAATTGGCAGCCCTTGGGTTGAGCACTACGGTTGCAGATGCACGGTTTGCAAAACCACTCGATACCGAACTTATAAAGCAAATGGCTCAAGACCATGAGCTCTTGATAATTCTTGAAGAGGGCTCGGTCGGTGGGTTCTCGAGTCAGGTTTTGCATTTTCTCGCACTTGAAGGTTTGCTGGATGGTGGTTTGAAAGTTCGTCCAATGACACTGCCAGATATATTTATTGATCATGCTTCTTCGGATGAGCAATATAAAATCGCGCAATTAGATTCGGCAAGTATAATAGACGTTGTTGTTAAAACTCTCGGTAATAGTGAATTGAGTGGCTCAGTCTCAGCTTAAAAAAAATAATGGCTAATCGTATTCGACCAGAAAAGTTTAAGCCGTTGACGGATTTGTCCATAACAGATGAAGATAAAATAAGGCTTGACCAACTTTTAGTTTTGAATGGTTTAGTAAGGTCGAGGACGCATGCAAAGGATTTGATCATCAAGGGTCAAGTAATTTGTGACCAAGAAGTTGCTAAAAAAGCAAACAGGTTAGTCTCTAGAAAATCAGAACTAAAAGTGATCAACTCATCAAAAGAATGGGTTTCAAGGGGTGGCTTTAAACTAGCTAGAGCCATCGAACACTTCAAAATAGAGTTAAAAAATAAAATCTGCTTGGATATTGGAGCTTCAACAGGAGGGTTTACTCATGTTTTACTTTGGGGGGGGGGTGCAGAAAGTATATGCGGTTGATGTTGGAAGGTTTCAGTTGGCTGACGAAGTAAAATCGGACCCGCGGGTCGTGAATCTCGAGAACACCGACGCTAGATCACTGAATAATCGAATAATATCAGATCCTGTAGACCTCATCGTCTGTGACGTTAGTTTTATTTCTATTAAGAAAGTACTCCTTCCTTGTATAGCGCTTTCAAAAACTGGTGGACAATTATTATGTCTATTTAAGCCACAATTTGAGGTTGGGCCGGGAAAATTAAAAAAGACGGGAGTGATAACCGACGTTGATTTGCGGATAAAATTATTAAGACAAATGGAAAGTTGGTTTTTTAATTTAAAAGATTGGAAATTCAAAGGGAGTATTCAGTCTTCATTGCCAGGGCGGGGAGGAAATAAAGAGTTTTTTATATTGGCGGAGAAAATATAGAGGGTATTTGTTTGGGGTCATAAAATAGACTCAATGTAGACTTCCTTGACCAGTTCTTCATAGCGAATTTTCAATTGCGCTTTTGCATCAATCTTAAAATTTCGAATATCCTCTGAAGTAGGGCGACCTTTTTCCCACATTCTTACGGCTAGCGGATAAATTATTCCTTTGATGGCCATTTTTTCTGGATTTAGTGACCTTCGTGCCGCAGGACTTTTTGTTTGAATAGCTACGCGGAGTTTTCCTTCTACTAACTTTCCTTTAACGTAGAGTGAAATATAAAATAGCGGTAGCGTAAGCACGTCTCTACCGACCATAAATTTATACAGCTTTTCTTCATTAAATTGCTTGTCTCGTTTCTTTTGCTCCTTTTCTTTTTCTAGTCGCTCTTTTGCTAAGTCATCCAGTTCTTCTTCCTCTTTTTCCTCTTTTTCTTGAGATAGCGCGTTGTTGGTAGGGGAGTAACAGACAACTAGTGATGACAATAGCAGAGAGAATAACAGGCGCCAGGTAAATAAACTACTCATCTTTTCCCCTTCTGTTTTTCTAGTCAGCCAAAAGAAGGAACTTGTTTTGGCCGAAGCGTCTTTTTCCTAAAGCGTTGAATTCGATAGACATTGCGCCTGATATCTAAGAACGTGGTCAGCTATAACGCATGCTGCCATTGCCTCGCCAACGGGTACCGCTCGTATACCTACACATGGGTCGTGCCGCCCCTTAGTTCGAACCTCTACCTCATTGTCAAATCTATCTATTGAGCGCCTCGGTGTAAGAATGGAACTTGTAGGTTTTATGGCAAACCTTACAATGATAGGCTGACCTGTTGATATTCCACCTAAAATTCCGCCAGCCTTATTAGTTAAAAAGTCAGGTTGTCCGTCCAGCATCCTAATTTCGTCAGAAGCTACCTCTCCTGGTGTTGAGACTAAATTAAAGCCATCCCCAATTTCTACGCCTTTCACAGCGTTTATCGACATCATGGCACTAGCTAGATCACTATCTAGTTTCCCATACAAAGGTTCGCCTAGCCCAATAGGGACGCCTGTGATAACAATTTCAACCACTGCTCCTGCTGAAGAACCTTTTTTACGGACCTCGTCTAAAAAGTCCGCCCAGTGTGAAGCCATATTTTTATCTGGTGACCAAAAAGGATTTTGATCTATTTGATCCCAATCCCAATTACTTCTATTTATTTTGTGAGGGCCGATTTGGACTAGCGCCCCTTTTATAGAGATTTTGTTTTCAATTTTTAGATCTAAGACTTTTCTAGCAATAGCGCCAGCTGCTACACGCATAGCAGTTTCTCGCGCGGAGGATCTACCGCCCCCCCTGTAATCACGGATGCCATATTTTTTCTGATAGGTGAAATCTGCGTGCCCAGGACGAAACTGATCCTTTATTTCACCATAATCTTTCGATCGTTGATCTTCATTTTGGATGAGTAAGCTTATCGGTGTACCTGTGGTTTTATTTTCGAATACACCAGACAAAATTTTAATTTTATCTGGTTCTTTTCGTTGAGTAGTAAAACGAGACTGTCCTGGTTTCCGTTTGTCCAGGTAATATTGAATATCTTCCTCGACAAGCGGTATTAAGGGTGGAACACCATCGACAACACCTCCGATGGCAATTCCATGGCTTTCACCCCAAGTGCTAAACTGAAGAATATTACCGAAGGTATTACTAGCCATATTTAAACCGAACTATTGATTAAACTACTGAGATGTCTGGAGCATCGACAGCTTTCATGCCTACGATATTGTATCCACAATCTACATGATGTATCTCGCCAGATACGCCGCTAGATAAATCACTTAGCAAGTACATTGCTGCACCACCCACATCTTCAAGCGTAACGTTCCGCTTCAATGGTGAGTTGTATTCGTTCCATTTTAAAATATATCTAAAGTCGCCTATTCCTGATGCGGCTAAAGTTTTCATGGGGCCGGCTGAAAGTCCGTTCACCCTTATTTTTTGGTCGCCAAGGTCCACCGCTAGATAACGCACGCTGGACTCTAAAGCGGCTTTAGCTACCCCCATAACATTATAGTGTGGCATAACCCGCTCTGCCCCGTAATAACTAAGTGTTAAAAGGCTGCCTCCGTCTGGCATAAGCTCAGCAGCATACTTTGCAACAGAAGTGAAGGAAAAACAAGAGATGTCCAGTGTGCGTAGAAAGTTGTCGCGGGTAGTATTGATGTACTCTCCTTTTAACTCATCCTTATCTGAATACGCTATTGCGTGAACCACAAAGTCAATCTTTCCCCAATTCTCTCTGATTGTGTTGAATACTGTTTCTAAACTATGTTCATCGGTGACGTCGCATTGCATTACCAGCTCTGAATTAACTGATTGTGCAAGTGGTGATAGTCGTTTTAGCAGAGCCTCTCCTTGGTATGTGAAGGCCAGATCAGCTCCATGGTTTGCTGCCATTTTGGCTATCCCCCATGCTATAGACCGTTCGTTGGCTACGCCCATAATAAGCCCACGTTTTCCAGACATAACTCCTAATGAACCACTCATATGAAATTCCCAATTTTCAAGGATAAATGTAACAAATTTCGAAATTTTTTCATCTAAAAGCTTTGTTAACTCTACTATAAACCGCTGAAGGTATAAATCCTAAAGACACACAACTTTTAATTTTATATCTTTTTGAAATAAGTACAAACTGCGTTGATCCTGTCAAAAGAGCGAGCTTTCGAATAAAATTGAGTTTACACAGCATAGATTAGAGGATGGCTAAGCGTAGTCATAGAAAAATTGCCGTGTCTATTCGTTACTGCGTGCGTCTGACGTTTTACCATCTTCTTCATTGCAAAATAAATAGTTGTATAGTCTTAAATTCCTTCAGGTTAAACTAGACGTTTTAGGGGTTTAAAGAAAACAAAAAAAGTGAAATTAGGCTTAAATCGGTTTACCTGAGCTTTACACTAGCTCACCGCTTGCTTAGTCTGCCAGACAATGTCTGGTGAATACGTGTTGGTTTTTAAGACTAGGAGATTCAAGGTATGAATATAGGCCATCAGACTCTAGTAGAATTTATGAATGTGCAGAAAACCTATGATGGGACTGAGTTAGTAATAAAGAACCTTAACCTAAAGATTGAAAAAGGTGAGTTTTTAACACTTCTAGGGCCGTCAGGGTCCGGGAAAACAACGTGTCTGATGATGTTAGCGGGATTTGAGACTCCAACACATGGCAAAGTTATGTTGGGAGGAGTAGAATTAAATAACGTGCCGCCTCATAAACGTGGCATTGGTATGGTGTTTCAAAATTATGCGTTGTTCCCACATATGTCAGTCTACGAGAACCTAGCTTTTCCCTTAGAAGTTAGAAAGTTCAATACCAATGCTATCAAAACGAGAGTTGAAAAAGTATTAGAGATGGTCGAGTTGATGCAGTTTGGTTCCAGACGACCTGCGCAGTTGTCCGGCGGGCAGCAGCAAAGGGTGGCTTTAGCGAGGGCATTAGTCTTTGAGCCAGATTTGGTTTTAATGGACGAACCATTAGGAGCGTTGGATAAAAATTTAAGGGAGCAAATGCAGTATGAGATTAAACATATCCATGAAAATTTAGGAATGACAGTTGTTTATGTGACACACGACCAAACCGAAGCTTTAACAATGTCAGATCGCATAGCAGTTTTTAATGATGGGGTAATTCAGCAACTAGCTCCTCCAAATGAACTATACGAGAAACCGGTAAATGCTTTTGTGGCTGAGTTTATAGGCGAAAATAATCGATTGCAAGGAACGATAAAAGAGACAAAAGGTTCGAGCTGCTTAGTTGCTGTAGAAGACAACTTAATATCTGCAACTAATGTTAATGAACAAGCCAAGGGTAGCAGTGTTACACTGTCACTTCGTCCAGAGAGAATTATTCTTAATCCAAAAGTTGAAACTGACATGAATATTTTCGAAGCGGAAGTATTAGAGTTAATATACCTCGGCGACCATATTAGATGTAGAATGAATATTTGCAAAAATGATGATTTTATCGTTAAGATCCCTAATGACCATACGAGTAACCCGTTGAACAAGGGTGATGTTGTCACGATTGGATGGCAGATAACAGATTGTAGAGCTCTTAATGCTATGTAGAGACAACATTCCCAATAATGGGTTTTGAAGATATCTATGCGCTAATTTCTAAAGAATATTTACAAAAAACTTTGGAACAGCGTGATTAACTGACTACCGAATTCAACAGTGATTAACTAAGGAGAATAAAAATGAAACTCCCGATAATAAAGAGTGCAATCATAGCAGGCGGGTTAGCCCTGGGTGCAAGTTCTGCATATGCAGGGGACGCCCTGACGGTTGTCTCATGGGGTGGTGCTTACACCAAAAGTCAAATCGAGGCATACCATAAGCCTTACACGGCCAAGTATGGCACTAAAATTCAATCTGAAGACTATAATGGTGGATTGGCAGAAATTCGCGCTCAAGTCGAAGCAGGAAAAATTACATGGGACGTGGTAGATTTAGAAGTCTCAGATGCGGCGCGCGGTTGCGATGACGGATTATTTGAAAAAATCTCCGCTGGTTCACTGCCTAATGGCGTTAATGGGGCACTGCCATCCAAAGACTTTATACCTGGTGCGCTGCAAGAATGCGCGGTTGGGACTATTGTTTGGTCGACTATCTATGCTTATGATGCCGACAAGTACAAATCAAAAAAACCAACAACGATATCTGACTTCTTTGATGTGAAAAAATTCCCCGGAAAGAGGGGGATGCGCAAGGTGCCAAAGGTAAATCTAGAATGGGCACTGATGGCAGATGGCGTTGATGGCAAAGATGTTTACAAAGTATTAGCGACTAAGGCGGGTCAAGACCGAGCCTTTAAAAAGCTAGATACAATTAAAAATGATGTGCTTTGGTGGGAAGCCGGTGCTCAGCCTCCACAAATGCTAGCTGACGGCGAGGTAGTTATGACGTCAGCCTATAATGGACGTATTTTCAATGCGGCAGTGACAGAGAAGAAGAATTTTGAGATTGTGTGGGACCGACAGCTGTTTTCTTTTGACCTTTACGCGATTATCAAAGGAACCCCAAGATTAAAAGAGGCACTTAGGTATGTTCAGTTTTCGACTGCATCTGAACAGCTTGCCAATCAGGCCCGATGGATTTCTTATGGGCCTACACGTAAATCCTCTATTAAGCTTATTTCAACCCACGCAACAGCTGGAATTAAAATGATGCCGCATATGCCTACGGCGCCAAATAATTTTAAGACTGCTGTTTTAGAAAATGCAGAGTTTTGGTCCGACAACGGTGACGAGCTAAACGAAAGATTCAACGCTTGGTTGGCAAAGTAACTCATAGATAAAGGTAGGCCGTTAAGGCCTACCTTTAATTTAATACATTGAAGAAAAATTAATTGCCCGTGAGGTAGTCCTCTTGACAAGTATTCTCACTGCTGATGGCATCCCTCTCAAGGATAGTCTGCGCAAGGCTGAAAGAGGACGGCGAGCAAAAGCTTTCCTACTTGTAGCTCCACTTTTACTCTTTGTATTGATATCTTTCGTTTTCCCAATATTCGAGATGCTTTTCAGGAGCGTGGATAATCCTGTTGTAGCTAATAACTTGCCGCTAACAATTGAAAAACTAGAAAAATGGGACGGAACTAATTTGCCAGACCAGGAAACGTTTTCACTGGTTGCAAAGGAACTATTGATAGCTAGGGAAAATAGCAAGGTTGGTAAGATAGCTGCCCGACTAAACTTTGAGTCAGGCGGCATGCGGAGCATGATAAATAAAACTGTCAGGAAAGTAAGGAAATATAAGGGAAATGATTATAAAAAGGCATTAATTCAGTTTGACAAAAGGTGGGGGAAGGTTGTCACCTGGAAAGTCATTAAGCGTATAGGCCAAAGATACACAGGGGTTCAGTATCTTGCAGCTTTAGACCTGAAAGTGAATGCGGATAACACAATAGGGTTACAGTCCGAAGATAGACGTATCTACGTAAAAATTTTTTTGAGGACAATCTGGGTTAGCGTTTTAGTAACAATCTTCTGCCTTATTTTGGCATATCCTGTGTCTTTCCTTTTGGCGACGCTCCCTTTAAGAATAAGCAATCTTCTTCTAATAATGGTCCTCTTACCATTTTGGACATCGCTGCTCGTCAGGACCACATCTTGGATTGTTCTTCTCCAGAGGAATGGTGTTGTTAATGATATTCTAGTTGCATTGAATATAATTTCTGAAGATGGCCGTATTCAGATGATATACAACCAAACTGGTACTCTGGTGGCCATGACCCAGATACTACTGCCGTTTATGATTCTGCCTCTTTATTCAGTTATGAAAACCATCTCTCCTTCGTATATGAGGGCGGCTAGATCGTTGGGTGCTAGCCCGCTTACAGCATTTGTTAGAGTTTATATGCCTCAAACGACACCGGGCATTGGTGCCGGCTGTCTTCTGGTCTTTATTTTATCGATTGGCTACTATATCACTCCAGCACTTGTGGGCGGAAGGTCGGGGCAACTCATAAGTAATTTTATAGCGTATCACATGAAGTCCTCGCTTAATTGGGGGTTAGCTGCTGCATTAGGGACCATTCTCTTGGTTGCCGTCCTAGTTCTTTATTGGCTGTATAATAAAATTATTGGCATAGACAAAATGAAGTTAGGTTAATTAATATGGTCTTTCCTCCATATGTAGGAATGGGTGGAAAAATAGCGCACTACAGTTTCATAATTTTCTGTGGTTTTGTTTTTATTTTTCTAATTGCGCCCATTCTGGTAATTATTCCCCTTTCTTTCAATGCAGAACCCTATTTTACCTTTACCGAAGGTATGATTGCTTTAGAACCGGAAGCATATTCTACTCGTTGGTACGCTGATATCGCTAAGAACCCCCAATGGGCATTCTCGGCGGCTAATAGCATAATTGTGGCGATCTGTTCGACTTTTTTAGCCACTTTGTTAGGCACGCTCGCTGCGTTGGGCCTAAGTCAATCTCATATGCCCTATAAATCTGCAGTAATGGGAGTGCTTATATCGCCCATGATTGTGCCACTTATAATTTCCGCAGCAGGAATGTTCTTTTTTTATTCAAATATTGGATTAGCGCAGACGCTGCCTGGTTTAATTCTTGCACATGCCGTGCTAGGAACGCCTTTTGTGGTGATAACCGTAACTGCTACTCTGACCGGTTTCGATCATTCATTAACCCGTGCATCGCAAAGTCTTGGTGCGGATAGCAGAAAAACATTCTTTAAAATTCAAATGCCGTTGATTTTACCAGGGGTAATTTCGGGAGCTTTATTTGCTTTCATAACTTCATTTGACGAGGTTGTAATTGTCTTCTTTTTGGCGGGTTTCGAGCAACGGACGATTCCCAGGCAAATGTGGGCAGGCATACGAGAGCAAATAAGTCCAACCATTCTGGCAGTAGCTACTATTCTCGTAGTTGTCAGTATTTTACTTTTAACGACAGTTGAATTTCTTCGACGTCGTAGCGAAAAATTACGTGGCATTTCTCCATCTTGAACGAGTAAATTTAAATGATAAAATATTTATTGCGAATGACTCGCAATTAAGCTAGTGTCCTCAAAACTTTTGGGGTTAAAAATTGTATAGAGATAATTCCCTCATACCACGCGAGACAATCAAAATGGCAGCTTTGGGAGCTTTGATTGAGCGTGCAAGAAGTTACGATGATATTGCGAATGAAGTGCGTAGCTTCATTAGCAGGATCGTCGGTCCTTCACTTGAGTTAATGGGCACATCTATCGAACTATTAAAACTCGAGGGCCTCATCGAGACCGTCAATGACAATGATGAAGATGATGCGTCATTGTTACAGTTGAGTCCGTCAGGTTTACAAGAACTCAAGGAGTATCTCAGATCAAATCTTAAATCTGGGGGGTCAGAACTAAACAAACTTGTAATTGCGTTGAAATTGCGGTTCATAGATATTTTGGATGATGACGAAAAGCGAGATCAACTTCTAGCTATTAGAGATATGTATTATAACGAGAAGAGGCGATTGGAAGACCTAAAAAATCAAACCACTTGGTTGACAGGGTTTCTGTTGGAGTCACTAGAATTAGATCTCTTTGTAGTCAACAAACGAATAGAGTGGTGTGACCAAAAAATCAGAATCCAAACATAACTTTGCAAAACTCCTTAACATCTACGCATACCTTCAAAGTATATGCTGCCCACCCGTAACAAAAATCTCTGTGCCCGTAATGTAAGTGCTGTCCTCAGAACACAAAAAATAAATAGTAGACGCAATATCATTCGGTTGTCCTAACCTATTGAGGGGGATCCGAGGGATAAGCACCTCAGTATCAGGTGACAGCATAGCTGTTTCAATTTCACCAGGTGCTACTGAATTTACTCGAACTCCTAAATCAGCAAATTCATTGGCCATTTCCCTGGTAAGAGAACTCAAGGCTGCCTTGGAAGTGCTGTAAGCAGACCCTGCAAAAGGATGTATGGCATGCCCAGCTATCGAAGTAATATTGACGATTGAACCATTACCTTTCCGTAAAGGTGCCGCAAAACCCCGAGCAAGCTTTAGAGGAGCGAAAAAATTAAGTTCAAATACGCGTCTCCAGGCCTCAAGATCGCCATTTAAACATCCCAATCGTTCTTGTGTCGGTGATTTAGGAGACCATCCAGCATTGTTGACCAAGGCGTGTAGTGGCTTTTCAGCTAGAAGCTCTTTAGCTTCAGTGACGAAGTTATCGAGGCTTTTACCATCCTCAAGGTCTGCTGTAATATGATGAGACCAATTAGGATCCCTGCGGCATTGTTCTGGTGGCTGTTCTCTGGAGCAGGTTATCACTTCCCAATTTTTTTTGCTAAAAAAGCTAACAGTGGAGTGCCCGATTCCACGACTTGCTCCGGTCAAAATAACGGTTTTATGATCCTTAACCATGCTGGAATATTATACAAAATTTTTATTCGGTTAAAGGACGTTTTTTATTTGTTCCTAGCCACTTCTTTGAATTTATAACCGAGGATGCGGGTCATGGATATAGTCTTGTTTTAGTCCAAGCTTC
>CACHDV010000009.1 GCA_902578675.1 uncultured Alphaproteobacteria bacterium | reverse complement strand
CTGGTTTTCACTTAATGCAAAACAAGGGCAATTGGATGAAATGAATGCGGCTACAAAATTACAAAATTTCCGCGAAAAAGATCCACTCTTCAAGGACCTTAGTTTCGATACGATTTCAGGTTCTGGCCCCAACGGTGCGATAGTGCATTATCGTGTAACGGAAGAGTCAAATAGGACTATTGAGTTGGGAGATTTGTACCTTGTTGATTCTGGCGCTCAATATTTAGATGGGACTACGGATATCACCAGAACGATAGCAGTCGGTGATCCTGGTGACGAAGCAAAAAATTATTTTACGCGAGTTCTGAAGGGTCACATCGCGATAGCATCAAGCAAATTTCCCGTTGGCACAAACGGGTCACAGTTGGATGCGCTCGCTAGGGCACCTCTATGGGCTATTGGTGCAGATTACGATCACGGAACTGGTCACGGTGTTGGTTCATATCTAGGGGTACATGAGGGACCACAACGTATATCGAAACTACCTAACTCAGTGTCGTTGCAACCTGGCATGATAGTTTCCAATGAGCCGGGCTATTATAAATCGGGCGCGTACGGCATCAGATTGGAAAATCTCTTGGTGGTTCAGTCTGAAATAATTCCCAATTCAGAACGCGCAATGCTAAGTTTTGAGACAATAACATTGGCTCCGTTCGACAGGAGCATGATCCTTAACGAATTACTGGAGGATCATGAAAAAAGTTGGCTGAATAATTATCATGCATGGGTTCGTAAACAGTTACTGCCTTTATTAAGTACTAACGATGGTGCATGGTTAATAGATGCTACTGAACCACTTTAGCCAGATTAGTTATGTACTGGAACATTTAATGACTTATGAAACTATTAAATACGCTGTAAATGATGGGGTGGCCAAAATTGAATTTAACAGACCAGACGCCGGAAACTCTATAAATAGAAAATTTGCCCATGAATTTATGGATGTTGCCATAAAGTCGACCACTGATTCGAGTGTTAGATGCATTGTGATAGGGGCAGCGGGCTCAATGTATAGTTTTGGCGGTGACCTAAAATTTTTTTCAACTGAAATGGAGAAAATTGAAGGTACACTTATAGAATTAACAGCCGCTCTGCACCAGGGAATACAGCGTTTCCACAATTGTAAAGTCCCAGTCATCATAGTGGTCGACGGGATGGCTGCTGGAGGAGGGTTTAGCTTGGCGTTATTTGCGGATATCGTTTTTGCATCCAGATCATCGAAATTTACGATGGCATACACAAACGCCGGTTTATCGCCAGACGGGAGCTCTTCATATTATCTTCCTCGACTTGTTGGGCTCAGAAGGGCTCAGGAATTAATGCTTACAAATAGAGTTTTGTCTGCTGAGGAAGCACAAGAATGGGGGATTGTTACCTACGTCTGCGATGGTGAGCAATTGGATATGGAAGTAGAAAAGTTGGCAAGCAAACTTGCTTCTGGGCCGACCAGAGCTTATGGAGCTGTAAAGCAATTACTGGCCCGTACTTTTGATCAATCTTTGGAAGTTCAACTAGAGCAAGAGTCCCGATTAATTGCGGAGATGGCCGACTCAAAAGATGGACGAGAAGGACTTGATGCTTTTCTTAACAAGCGGAAACCGAATTTTAAGGGCCATTAAAACCATTTAACTAGTTAAAAAAAGATCTATACTCAGCAATAGTAGCTCGTAATAAGTAAGCATCTTTTTTTAACCCCTAACAAAAATTTTAGCTAATTATTGATGGTAGTGATTACAGCTTCCCAGCCAAACTCATTAATGACTAACGATGCGCACTTCGCAATGGTTTGGTGAATGATAAAATCCTCAAAATCATATGTGTTCCGAGCTTGCGAAGCCGTTATAAATTGCCCAACAAATTTGCCATCCAGTGTTAGCGGGCTGTACATAGCGGAGCCCATCCGAGCCGTTTTAAGAATTTGTTCGAAGTTCGAGTGCTCGTCAGTATTTGCTAATAATAATGGCTTTTCATTTTTTACTACCCATCCGGGATGACCGAGATCGTCGGGAATGCTGAGTCTGTGTTGTTCTGCCGGAAATCCTGTTTCCGCTAGTAAGACACTCTTTTGATCATCTTTTAGATGCATGAAACAACCAGCAACAGTGAATTGTTGTTCACCGTTTTTAAGGCTCCCAGGCTTCTCTGATGCTCTCATGTCGCCTAACTGTGATGCGGCTAGCATGCTAAACTTTGTTAGTTTTGTCTCAAGAATTTCATTATCTTCGCACACATATAAAATACTGTTCAGCTGTTCGAGAATTCGATAGACGTTCTGTTTTGTAACTGTTGTTGAGCTTTTCATTGAGAATTCTTAAGAAATCATGATCCTTTTTATCTTATCATCCAACTGAGTTTAGGCGAATTGAAAATTGAATTCAGAATACGCTGTTTTTTAAAATTTTGATTGTAGTTCTCTCCATATTGTAAATATTCCTATATATCACTAGCTTGTATTTGTAGAAGGCTATAACTTAAAAACAATTGCAAATCCTTGATGGGAAAAAGAATGTCTATGAAAAATTCATTGAAGTTTGGGTTTACCGCCGTAGCTGCCTCGACTGGCAATGATACGGGTGACGATAAATCTCGATATAACCAAATGATAAAAGATTGTCGACTTGGTTATGAGCTTGGATTTGATTGTGCATGGGTTTTGGAACATCATTTTACTGATTATTTCCCAACTCCAAGCCCCCTTATTCTCATGTCACATTTAGCTGCAGCGTTTCCTGGATTGTCTCTAGGGTCATGTGTACTTGTCGTTCCTTGGTATAACCCGTTGAGACTGGCTGAAGAAATTTCCATGCTAAGTCATTTATGCGCGGGTGAATTACATTTAGCGTTTGGTAGAGGCACAGCCAAACTGGAATATGACGCGTATGATATTGATATGTCCTCTGCAAAAGACAGATTTAAAGAAGCTATTACACTAATTGACAAGGGGCTCTCTGGTGAAGCCATTGAACATAGCGGAGAGCACTATAATGTTGGTAGGCGGGTTAAGATTAGACCGACCCCCAATCGGGAGAAAATCTTTTTTTATGGTGCCGTTGGAAGCAGAGAGAGTGCCGCAGGAAACGCAGATATGGGTATGCCGATCCTTCTTAATACCCAATTTCCGCTGCATATGTTGAAAAAGGTCACAGAAGGTTGGCAGGAGAGAGCTGATCATATAGGTCTTTCTGCCCCTGGAGACCGACCAATTTCGACGAACTGTGTCGTGGCTGATAGTGACGAAGAAGCAAGGGAGACAGCTAGAGGTTACATGGCTAAATTTTTTGAACTTCAGGCAGATCATTACGAAGCAGACGCAGACCACTGGAAAGGTATTGAGGGATACAAGCAATTTTCCAAGACTTTTGGTAATCTCAGGAAAATGGCGGATCCTGCAAACCTTGATGGCTTCCTTGATAATCAACTGGTGGGCTGTCCAAAAACAATTTCAGGTAAATTGGAAGAGTATAGGGATTTGGGGTTCAATCATTTCATTTTAAATTGCGCAAGGGAAGGATGGCCTAGACACCTCAGAGAGATTAGCATGACCCGATTTGCCACAGAAATAGCGCCAGCGTTCAAAGCGGCCGCCTGAACTAATGAACTAATGTTTAATTTTCAAGTTTATGTTCTGAAAGAGATCGAAGAAGCTAACTCAATTCTATCAAAATCGCCAGGAGATAAAGTATGAAATTAGGCTTGTCTTTTCCTCAAACCGAGATTGGTACCGACCCAATTGTTATAAAAGATTTTCTCCAAGCAGCCGAAGAGCTTGGTTACGATTTTGTTACTTTTGTTGATCATGTGCTGGGTGAGGAAGCGCCTCGTGGGGCCACTTTTGCGAATAAATACACCCGTGATTACATGTTTCATGAAGTCATGGTACTCATGGGGTACGCGGCAGCTGTTACCCAAAAAATTGGGCTAGGCACAGCCGTAATGATTCTTCCGCAAAGACAAGCGGTACTAGTTGCTAAACAGGCAGCGGAAATTGATATTCTATCTGGTGGTCGCTTGAGATTAGGTGTGGGACTAGGCTGGAATAAAGTAGAGTACGATGCACTTGGTATGACTTTTGGCAATCGCGCTAAGAGGTTTGGCGAACAAATAGACGTTATGAGGAAACTTTGGTCAAATAGAACTGTCGAGTATAACGGGGAGTTTCATAAGTTTGAAAGTGCAGGCATAAATCCGGAACCTGTGCAAAGACCAATACCAGTTTGGATTGGCGCAATGAAAGAAGTGGCTGTTCGCAGAGCCGCGGCTGTAGGGGACGGCTGGTTCATGTTCCCTCGTCAAGATCCAAGTGATGAGGCACAAAAGATGATCTCTGTTTTTCGTCAATCAGCAGCAGAGGCAGGCAAAGAACCGGATGATCTTGGAATAAATGCAACAGTATTTGCAAATCAGGGAGCCGGGCCTGGTGACTGGAGAGAGGTTATGAACGAATGGGGAAATATGGGGGCAAATGAATTTACCTTTCGCACTGCAGAGTCTGGCTTAAAAAATCTTGATGAACATTTGCAGGCAATACAAGGGATGGCCGGGGAAAGGTGAATTACTATGGGTGAAAATTATTTAGATCACGTTGTTATAAATGTTAAGGATGATATGGACCTGGCACAATTAGTCTTTTCAAACCTTGGGTTTACCTTAACGCCAAGGGGATATCATACTCTCGGTTCAATAAATCACCTGATGATGTTTGGTAGTGACTATATGGAGTTGATAGGCTTTCCCGAACATGGAGTAGCTAATAATCCCAATGCTCGCCCTGATCTTACCACCGCGCCCTTTGGTATAAATGGTTTGGTTTTTAAAAGTAGCGATGTGGACAAAACGTTTGAGAAATTAGTTGAACTAGAAATGGATGGTGATCCCCCCAAATCCTTTAGTAGGCCGGTCGAATTAGATGGACGCAAAACCGATGCTAAATTTAGGACAGTAACTGTTAGGGCAGGGGTATTCCCCGAGGGGCGAGTTTATTTTTGTGAGCACGGTACCCCGGAACTTGTTTGGCGGCCGGAGTGGCAGAGCCATAGAAACGGCATAGGGGCAGTGAGCGAAATAGTTGTCGTGACCAGAGAACCCGCAAAATCTGCTGATCTTTATATCAAATTACTCGGGACTTCTTTAGTTAAAAAGTCTCTCGGTAAAAATGTAGAGATCCCCGGGGGAGGCTGTATAACCGTTTACTCAGAAGATGAATATCAGGAGCGTTATGGACAACTTGCTTCAGGTCTTGAGGGGAGGGATGCAATATTTGGTGCCTTGGTTTTCGAAACGGCCAAAGATATATTTAAGTTAGATATACAGGGCGCAAAGCATGTTGAAATGGAGAGAAAGGAAAGCAGCTTAGTTTTAAGAGTGCCGAAATATGACTCAGTTTTGGAAATCACTAAGTCCAGTGGTTGAGCCAATTTTTCATGATGCCCTTGAAAACCAGGCTGTAGATGAAACTCATCCTACATGGATAGAGTTCGACGCAGAAGCGTTACGCCACAATTTAAGCATAGTCAGAAAATCTTTAACGCCGGGAACTCAAATAATTGCTTCAGTAAAGGCAAATGCTTACGGTCACGGGATTATTCCAGTCTCGCAAGTTCTCGAACGGGAAGGTGTTGAAATGTTGGCGACAGGATCCTTCTCAGACGCTCAGGAAATACGTCGAGTAGGAGTTAAAACACCAATCTTGATGTTAGCCGGTACTTTACCTGGAGGGATGAAAAATCTTATTCAAGAGGGATTTATCCCAACGGTTTATGATTTAATTGGGGCGCGATCTGCAGCCGCAGCAGCAAAAGCTATCAAAGATGATTACCAACATCCCATTTTTATTAAGGTTGACTGCGGTATGGGTAGACTTGGAATAAGTCTTCCGAACACCCTACGTTTTTTAGAAGAAATAAAAAATATGCCCAATCTCTGGGTTCAGGGTCTCTATACACACCTGTCTTTCAAAGACGATATTAGTATGAAATTTACAAGAGAGAGGTTATCACTTTTTTATGAAATGCTCAAAAATGTCAAACAAAAAGGCCATGTAATCCCTATAACACAAGCGCTAGCAAGTTCAGCATTAATCATGGGATTGGATGATAAATGCACAGCTATTTGCCCTGGCCATGTTTTATATGGTTTATCATCTATAACTGAGCCACCTGCCAGTATGAATGAATTCTTACCAGTCTTAACTTCTGTCAAAAGTCGCGTTATTCACGTTGCCGACCATAGGGATGGGCCAAGCCCCGGATCCGGCGGGTATCATAGGAATCGCTCTTTATCGAGAACGGGTGTTGTGCCATTTGGCTTACATGATGGAAACGCATCTATTAAAGAAGAAAAACGACCCGTAGTCCTTTTTAAGGGTAAACGACGTCGGGTCTTGGGGGTATCTCTTGAGCATCTTGTGTTTGAAGTTGAGGATGGTACCGACCTAGAAGTAGGTGACGAAACAACTCTAATTGGTGGAGAGGGACCTGAGAAAATTGAATTAGTTGAATTTGCGGATTGGCAACAAAGCTCTCCCCTGGAAGCTCTGATGCTATTAAGTAACAGGTTGCCGATTACTTTCAAAAAGTAGATCTAGAGTTTTTGCGTATTGCAGCTTTGTTTAATCTTTTGAAGAAGCTCTTCCATAACCACCACCGCCGGGAGTCGCGAGTAAAATATAATCTCCTGGATTAACTACATGCTGTAATTTAGGATCGATGGGGTCTCCGTTTAATTCCAATCGACCTCTAACCCCGTCCTCGCCACCGGCAATTCCGCTTGCTGGAATTTTTGTTCTTTCGGCTAAGAAGGCGAAGACCCCCGGTTTCTTTCCAATATATTGAAATTCCACAGTTTGACCGTCACCACCTTTGAATGCACCATTACCGCCAGAGTTTGAGCGTAAGGAGCGCTGTTTAAATCTGACTGGGTAACGTTGTTCTATCTCCTCAATTGGCGTCGATGAAATATTAGAGGGCCAGCTTGTGCATGATAAGCCGTCACCAGATGAAGACGCCCCCATTCCACCATTAAAGAAAAATAGACCTGCTATTCTAGTGCCATCTACTTGGTATCCGTTAAGATTAACGCACCAGATTGGTGAACCCGATCCAGCAAGTATTTTCTCAGGAGCAATTTCTGATATAGCATGCATTATCAAAGCTGGGATGAAATGTCCTGTTAAAACCCGGCTTCCAACTGACGCTGGATGGCTAGGATTAACAATACTTGAAGGTGGTGCTATTAACTTTAATGGTTTAAGGGCACCCTCATTATTCGGTAATTCAGGTGCGAGAGCAGACTTGATAGCGTAGCTGGTCATTGCTCGTGTATAGCAAAGGGGACAATTAACTGCTTTATTAACTTGACTAGACGACCCCGAAAAATCTGCTTCCAACGTGTCTCCTGCAATTTTAATCAATACTTTTATTTCTACTGGTAAGTCTGCTAAGCCGTCGGTTTTAACAGTCGAATAATACTCGCCGTCGGGTAAACCCTTTATGGCGGAACGGACGGCTTGTTCTGTTCTTTCACAAATAACTGCGGATAATTTTGATAGGTCTTTAAGCTGGTAGGTGTCAGTAATTTGCAGAATCCGTTGGTTTATTGTAAATAGCGCGCCAAGTTGCGCTTCTAAGTCACCCTCCACCTGATCCGAGACCCTAACATTCTGACGAATAATGGACATCAAAGTTTCGTTGACCTCGCCCTTTTCATACAACTTCATAGGTGGAATTTGCAGTCCCTCTTCAAATACCTCTCTCGGCTCTGGTGATCGTATTTTTCCGCCTATATCCGGCGCGTGCGCTGTGCTGGCAGCAAACCCTATAATTTTTGCACCATTGAAAATTGGTCGACAAACGGAAATATCAGGGAGGTGGCCGGTTCCCATATGTGGGTCGTTTGTGATGAGGATATCACCTGGAAATAGTGTTTTACTCGGGAATCTTCTTATGAAATGTTTTACAGTATCGGGCAAAGTGCCAATAAATGAGGGTATGCTATCAGTAGCCTGCACCAGCGCGTTCCCTTGCTCGTCTGTTACGACACAAGAAAAATCATAAGATTCTCTGACAACAGTGGAAAATGCTGATCGCAGTAGAGATGCGGCGGCCTCATCTACCGCGGAGATCAGCTGATTCCATAGTATTTCTAGATGTATCGGGTTGTTTAGATCCGTTTCCAATTTTTTAGACAATTTCTTTGTGTCTAAAATATCAATAACTAAACCGCCTTGGGGTGAAACGGTCAGCTTGGTATTCTCGGGTACTACAGTGGTAGATTGTCCTTCTTCAATTATTGCAGGGCCACGTATTACTTTTCCGGCTGAGAGCGTTTCGCGTCGATAGACATTGACGTTGCAATTTTTTGTGGAGTTAGGAAGTCTTATTTCCCTCTTTTGAATTTTAGATCTTTTGAGGTTTTGTTGCTGTGCCATCGGCTGTAAATTATTTCTGGTAGTTGATGCCGAGGCACTCACTCTAGCGGTCATAAGCTCGACGCTATGATATTCAAAGGCTCTCCCGTACGTGACCTTGTGAAGTTTATGAAATTCATCATTAATGTACTTATGCGGTTTTGTCTTCGTGAACGCTTTTGTTATATCGACAACAAGTACAGCGCCCTGGCCCGAATAACGAAGTTCAGCAAGGCACTGAATTTTTATCGCTTTGTTTGGAACAGAAGCCCTCACCACTTCAGACGCAGTGGTTTGGAGGCTCTCGTATATTGTTTTTATTTTACGGGCATCAAGGCTTGATAACGGTCTGGAGATAGCAACGCTTTTGTCAGCCCTCGCTGGGGCGACGGTTAAACCCAGCGCAGATGCTACGCCTGCTGCAGGTGGAATTATAACGCGTTTAATCCCTAGTCTTTTTGCTACTGCACAAGCATGGACCGGCGCTGCCCCACCAGTGGCGTAAAGGGAATAATCCCTTGGATCTCTTCCTTTACGTGCCAAATGAATTTGAGCAGCTTGAGCCATATTTTCGCAAACTACGTCATGTATGCCCAAAGCAATGTCATTCGCATCTAAATCAAATTCAGCACCAAAACTATTCAAAGATAAGGAGGTTTTAATTGGATCAATATCTAATGAGCTCTCAGAGAAACCTTCGACGCTTAGGTAGCCTAATTGTAGATCAGCATCTGTTACCGTAGGTTGAGAACCTCCCTGATTATAGCAAATTGGTCCGGGCATAGATCCAGCACTTTGTGGACCGACTTTTAGCAAATTCAATGCGTCTTTTGTCGCAATGCTTCCACCTCCAGCACCAATCTCGACGAGTTCAACAGTAGTTATTCGCACTGGTAGGCCACTTCCTGGTGCAAAACGTCTCTCCCTTGCTGCTTCGAAAGAATACGAAACTTCAGGTTGACCGTTATCAATAATAGCTATCTTTGCGGTTGTTCCACCCATGTCGAAAGCTATAAGTCGTTCTTCATTTTGTAGTTTGCCTATCAGGGCTGCAGAAAGTGCGCCTCCTGCAGGGCCAGATTCAAGTAAATCAACGGGACGATGTTTTGCTTCTGAGGTATTTGTGAGGCCACCATTTGAAAGCATAAGCATTAAAGGGGCTTGGCTTCCTTTATTTTTAAGAGCCAGTTCTAACTCTCCTATATACTCGGCTGCTAATGGTTTTATATAGGCGTTGATGGCAGCGGTGGACGTGCGTTCAAATTCCCCACTTTCCTGACTAATGTCAGAGGATAACGTAAGGGATAAGTCAGGGAAGTTTTTCGCTAAAAGTTGTGATGCAAGCTTTTCATGCTCGGGCCTAGCATTTGAATTGAGAAATGAGATCGCGATAGAGGTAACCCCTTTAGATTGGAGCTCTTTAGCTGACTTCATTAAACCTTTTTCATCTAAAGGCGTAAGGACTTCGCCATCTGAGCTTATTCTTTCCTTGATTTCGTACCTCAGATCCGTGGGAACAAGCGGTGATGGATAAGTCAGAAAGAGATCGTAAATGTCATACTTTCGCTCCCTGCCAAGCTGAAGGGTATCTTTGAAGCCCATCGTTGTTATTAGACCAGTCTTTGCACCTTTTCTCTCAATTAGTGCGTTGCTAAATAATGTTGTAGCGTGAACAAGCCGCTTTATTTGCTTTGGATCCCCAATTTGTTCCAAAATTTTGTCAACCCCGTTAATTGCTCCAAGTTGTGGATTCTCCGGTGTTGTTAAAACTTTTGCCGTCGCGTATTTACCAGTTTTCAAATCTAGCGCTACAACGTCGGTGAATGTCCCGCCAATATCAATTCCTACAGCAAACTCTGTCATTTTAAGCCAAGTTTTTTTTTATACGCGAAAGGTTTAGCAGGCTCTTACCATTGAGATCAAGCAACTGATGTTTTTCTTGGAAATATTAGAGTTGCTGGACCTCTTTTTTTGCTCGATTTACGTTAGCGCTTAAACACGTTTTAAATGATAAAGATTTTTAAACAATTTTGCGAAAGTTTCGATGGCAATCTCCATTAAAAAAATAACCGAGCATATTGGAGCCGAAATATATTGTGATGTGCATCTTCGCGAGCTCCCTGAAAGAGATTTTGTAGATATCAAAAAAGCATTTGACGAACATTCTGTGCTTGTTTTTAAAGGACAACCTCTTCTAGACGAGGACCAGATTAATTTTTCTGAACGGTTTGGTTCCCTGGAAACCACAGTTAATTCTAATCCCGAAGGCGGCGGAACCGTTATGACGGTTTTATCCAATGTTGACCAACAGAATAAAGTTATTCCGCCTGAAGACAAAAGGATGGTCTTCAATACCGGCAACCAGATGTGGCACACAGATAGCTCTTTTAAACGAGTGCCCGCTTTGATGTCTTTGCTTTCAGGGAGGGAAGTTCCCTCCATAGGCGGTGAAACACAATTTGCATCTATGAGAGCCGCTTATGATTCGCTTGCCGATCAAAAAAAAATGGAACTTGACGATTTAGTTTGTATACATGATTTTGCCTATTCACGCGCTTTAATCGATCCAAACTTATTGACAAATGATAATAAGGCAGAAGTGCCGCCTGTTCGGCAGGCAATGGTTAGAGAAAACCCGGTTCATAAGAAGAAAAATCTATTTTTAGGCGCCCACGCATCTTACATTGAAGGATGGGACTTAGAGGATAGTAGAAAACTGATAGCAGAATTAAATGATACAATTACTCACCCAGATTTCGTTTACTCACATGCTTGGAAAAAGGATGACCTAGTTATTTGGGATAACAGGACTGTCCTGCATCGAGGGCGACCTTGGGATAGAGATCAAAAGCGGATAATGCATCGAACGACCGTTGTAGGTGAGTTAACAGTTTGACAATTATCACATATAAGCCATTTCTTTTAGAGATGTATTATCCGCATAGTCTGCTGAACATTCACTTCAAATAATCTGTGGTGCGTTGTTAATATAACGTTGAAGTTATTTTCAAATAATTTCAGTTAAAAGTTTACCAAAAGGAAGTGTTTTTTCGCATGGACTTCTATCGATCAATTGCTTTAGACCTCGAATTATCAGAGCCGCAGGCAACAGATAGTCTCAAAGAACTAGCCTACCATAGGTTGGAAGATAAAATAGTCAGGTTGGAGTTTAAACCTGGGATATTTGTTACTGAAAGGGAACTTGCTGAGTCTATCAGCATCGGTAGAACCCCTGTTAGAGAAGCGATCCAACACCTAGCGACAGCTGGTCTTCTAAGCGTGCTGCCGCGCCGGGGAATAAAGGTATCTGAAGTAGATGCTCTTTCAGTTTTGCGCTTACTTGAAGTTAGTCGTAGTTTGGACACTTCAGTAGCAAGGGCTGCGGCTTCAAGAGCTACATCTATGCAGAGACACGAATTCTCGAGGCTGGCGGAAGAATTCGATAGCGTAAGTTCAAGTAATGATAGCGTTGCTCAAATAAGATTAGACAGTGAATTTAACAATTTGTGTATGTTGGCTATGGGGAACGAACACGCAAGGAAAATGTGCCGTTTAATACAACCGCTGACAAGGCGTTTTTGGTTCGCCCATCATGGCGCATCAACTGATATTGGGCTTGCTCCGCGCTTGCATTCACAAGCGGCTAAAGCTCTAGCCCAAGGCGACGCAGAGGGCGCTTCGGCTGCTTTTAATCGCATAAATAATTGGTTTGAGACATTTGTTTATTCCACCATCCAGGAATAAACCAAGCGTTTAACCATTTATATAATTTCTTTGCAAAAATTTTTAGCTAGCTTATTGCGCGCTCTGGCATGTAATGTCACTGTCAACAATTATGATTACAAATCAAGAAGACGGCTTTTTAAGAGATATTTGGTACTTTGCAGCACGCGCCGATGAGCTAAAGTTGGGGCGTCTCCTATCATTAAAATTACTTGGTGAGCCGATATTACTAGGTCGTCAGAAAACAGGGCAGCCTTTTGCTTTAAGGGATATTTGCCCTCATCGCGGTATTCCGTTGAGCGATGGCCGTCTGATCGACGATGAATTAGAGTGCTGCTATCATGGTTGGCGTTTTAACTCTGAAGGGACCTGTATTTGCATACCGTCATTAACGGAAGATCAGAACCTTGAGTTAAACCGAATTAAAGTCCCGAACTATCCTGTCCAAGAACTTTCGGGTTGCATCTGGATTTTTATGCCGTCCGACTTTCGGAATATGGAATTAAAAAAAATACCGCCAACTGTGCCAGACGCGTTCTCTAAACCGGCAATGACTGAAAAACTTACCTTTCCATGTCATATTGACCACGCCGTTATAGGATTGATGGATCCAGCTCATGGTCCTTATGTTCATCAGTCATGGTGGTGGAGATCTAGAAAGTCGGTTCATACAAAGTCAAAGGTGTTTGGCCCAACCGATCTTGGCTTTGCTATGCTGAAACATAAACCTTCCAGCAATTCGCTGGCATATAAAATACTAGGACGAGATATTGAGACAGAAATAACTTTTAGGCTCCCTGGAATAAGAATTGAGACTATCCATGTAGGGCGTAATTTGGTAGTGGGTTTAACGACGGTAACTCCGATCGATAGGAAAACCACGCAAATTAATCATCTTGTGTTCTGGTCAATGTCCTATTTATGGCTCATTAAGCCTTTTCTAAAACCATTTCTTAAAAGATTTCTCCAACAGGATAGGGATATTGTAGAAAAGCAGCAGAGAGGTTTACAGTACGAACCTAACTTAATGTTGATCAATGATGCGGATGTTCAAGCCAAGTGGTATTTTCGGTTAAAAAAAGCTTATGGCGATGCTGCAAAAAATAAAGAATCATTTGTTAATCCAGTAAAGCTAACGACCCTTAATTGGCGAAGCTGAGGTAATCGTATTGTATTACCTCTATTTTTTAAAACAAAACTTTCGATTCATCGGATTTGGTTACTTAGCAGCGTTCTTATCGACATTTGGCCAAACGTTTTACATAGCAATGTACAGTGGCGAATTAAGAGCAACTTTTAGCCTCAGCCACGGGGACTTTGGGAACATCTACGCTGTTGCTACACTTTCGAGTGGTTTTATTCTAATCTGGCTGGGTAAAATTATCGACCGAGTAGATTTGAGGTTTTACGCTGTCTGTCTTTGTCTCGGCCTAGCAGGTGCTTGCTTGCTAATGTCCTTAGCTCAAGGCGTAATCACATTGATATTTGCTATTTTCCTTCTTCGGCTGATGGGGCAAGGCTTATTAAGTCAAGCCGCAACCGTTACAATGGCCAGATACTTTGACGATTTTAGCAGGGGAAAAGCCGTGAGCCTCGCGGCTTTGGGTTTCCCTAGTGGTCAGGCTATTTTTCCATTCGCTTCCGTATTGGTATTGAGTTTAATGGCTTGGCGGGAGGTCTGGGTTATAAGCGCTGTTTTAGTGTTAGTGATTGCCCCCTTTTTATTGCTTTGGTTATTGAAAGGACACAAACAACGACACTTAAAGTTTTTGGCACGTGACGTGTCTGAAAATAAAAGAAGTGGAAGTCATGTCACGAAACAGTGGACGCGCGGCGACGTACTAAGGGATATAAGGTTTTTTTTGTCTATGACGGCGCTAATGTCATCCGCATTCATAATAACTGGTTTGAATTTTCACCAGGTACACCTAACTGACGTTAAAGGGTGGGATCTTGGGTTTTACGCTTCCTGTTTTTCTATTTACGCAGTGTGTCAGGTTGCTATGTCAATTGTTACAGGAGTGCTGGTGGATCGATTTGGCGCGCTAAGTCTAACCCCATTTTATTTGCTTCCTATGGTGTGTTCTACCCTTGTTATAGCATTTTGCGATGCTTCTTGGACGATAGTATTATTCATGGCATTAGCGGGTACAACGGGAGGAGCTACAGCAACGATAATTTCAACTATGTGGGCCGAACTATATGGCGTTCTTCATCTAGGTTCGATTAAGGCCATGGTCGCTGGCATTCAAGTTATCTCGAGCGCTCTCGGCCCTGCAGTTTTTGGCCTACTTATCGATGTGAATATAAAGATAGAGGATATTTCATTAGTCTGTGGCGTTTACGCATTTCTTGGCTGCATTTTGCTAGCAGTTTTATTCCGGCCGAATATGCTTGTTTTTTGGAAACGTTAGTTAAATTTAGTATGAAAGTCCGCGAAAAAACTTCGCAATACTGGAAACTGTTTTATTTACGTCGTTTTCCGTGATATCCCGATGTAGTACTAGGCGGAATGTTGGTGGGCGCCCACCTATCAGTATACCTTCTTCTTTGAGAAAGTTTTGTAACGGTGCTCTATGTTTATGTTCCACTTTGATGAATACCATATTCGTGTTGGCGCCCTGAGGTTCGGTTTCGATATCTGGTATCTGGGCTAACTCAGAAGCTAGGCGAGCTGCTAAAGCATGATCTTGGATTAGCCGGTCGACTTGGTTTTTCATCGCTACAATACCACAAGCAGCAAGAATGCCAGCCTGCCGCATCCCCCCACCTAGCATCTTTCGGACCCTTCTTGCTTCATTGATGAAATCCTGGTTTCCTACCAAAACAGAACCAACTGGCGCGCCTAGGCCTTTTGATAAGCATAGAGAAACGGTATCAAAGCTACGCGCCAATTCTCTTGGTGTACATTTGTTGGCGATGGCAGCATTCATTAACCTAGCGCCATCTAGATGCGAGCGGAGATTAACTTTCCTTGCGGCAGCCGTAGCGCATTGCATATATTTGGGTGACAGTGGTTTACCATTATATGTATTTTCAAGACAAAGAAGTTTGGTTCGAGGAAAGTGCATATCATCAGATTTTACTTTTCCAATAGCCACTTCAATGTCAATAGATCCGTCTTCCAGCACGGGAACTGTTTGCGGTATAACTCCCCCTAGAGCCGCTGTGCCAACGGCTTCTGATTTATATATGTGATAGCCCTCGCCAATGATGTATTCTTCGCCACGACCGCAATGTGTTAAAACTGACGTAAAATTTGATTGCGTCCCAGATGTTACAAATAGTCCAGCTTCAAATCCCAGTGTGTCGGCGACTAATTCCTCTAGCTCGATTATAGTTGGATCATCCCTATAAACGTCATCGCCAACTTTGGCATTTGCCATTGCTTCGTACATTTCTGGCGATGGTTTGGTTACTGTATCGCTTCTTAGGTCTATCATTTTGAACTTCCGGACAGATAATTTTGAAATAAGAATTGAATTAGGTTATTGCGAATACTTAAGCTGAAGATCTCAAGATATCAAACCTCATTAACATATTGTAACAAAGAAAACGAGACTGGTACCCCAGCTAATCCAGTTTGATAACAATTATTTTTTTAACTGCATTTAGTGCAGAACAGACCGAAAATCTGGCAAGCTTACTAGAACAGAACAGAGATTGTTTGATGCAAATAACTATCTTATAAATAGAACGGGTTACGCATAGGAGCGAATTATGTCAAAACTTAAAATCGCAGTTATTCCTGGTGATGGGATTGGTTGGGAAGTGATTCCGGAGGGTTTAAAAGTTCTCGAAGTCGTTGGCAGGAAATACAACATTGAATATTCGTTTACCGAATTTGATTGGGGATGCGAACGATACCATAAGACAGGAAAATTAATGCCTGATGATGGAATTGAAACTCTGAAGAGTTTTGATTCTATATTTTTGGGAGCTTGCGGCTACCCTGGCGTACCCGATCATATTTCTCTTTGGGGATTATTAATTCCAATTCGTAGAGAAATGAAACAATACGTTAATCTTCGACCTGTCAGAATGTTGAAAGGAATGCCATGTCCGCTGGCAAATAGAGGCCCCGAAGACATAAACTTTTGGGTGGTTCGCGAGAATAATGAGGGTGAATATTCTGAGATTGGTGGCAGATTACATCGTGGAACTGATCATGAAGTCGCGATACAAGAGTCAATTTTCACCAAGTTTGGCACAGATAGAATCCTTCGATATGCCTTTGATTTTTGTAAGCAATTGGGTCTGGAAAAAGTTACATCTGCGACAAAGTCAAACGGTATTATTCACACGATGCCATACTGGGATGAGCGATTTTCAGTCATAGCCGAAGAATATCCAATGTTGACCACTGACCAATATCATATCGATATATTGACAGCTAATTTTGTATTGCACCCCGATTGGTTTGATGTCGTGGTCGGCTCAAATTTATTTGGGGATATCTTGTCAGACCTTGGACCAGCTGTAGCAGGGTCAATTGCTATTGCGCCTTCAGCGAATATTAATCCAGACGGAGACTTACCATCTATGTTTGAGCCTGTGCATGGATCAGCGCCTGACATAGCGGGGAAAGGGATAGCAAACCCCATTGGCCAAATTTGGTCGGGTTCTATGATGCTCGAACATCATGGCTATAAAGAGGCGGCAGATGAAATTGTCCGGGCTATTGAAGAAGTAATATCGGAGGGTGGGCCGAAGACGCCAGATCTTGGTGGACAAGCAAATACCAAGGAACTCGGTCAGGCTATTGCAGATAGTATTCGTTAGCCAAAAAATAATTATCTCTTGCTAACAGATGAGTGGCCCTTATCTATTTTCTTCTGTTTCTTTTTTATGGACGTTTATACATTGTGATACGCAAAACTGCTAAATGCAGCCAAGACACTATTGGAGGAAGACATGACATCTATGGGAAATATTTTTGAATTTGATACGCTTTCATTACATGCTGGCCAGTCACCTGATTCGGAAAATGGTTCTAGGGCCGTCCCCATATATCAGACGACGTCCTACGTTTTTAAAGGTGTGGATCATGCGGCCTCCATGTTTAATTTAGAGAGACCTGGGCATATTTATTCAAGAATCTCTAATCCAACAACAGCAGTATTAGAAGAGAGAATTTCGGCACTTGAAGGGGGTGTTGGCGCCGTGGCAACGGCTAGCGGACATGCCGCGTTAGTATTAGGTATTCTGACTATAATGGGACAAGGGGGCCATATTGTTGCTTCTAGTGCTCTGTACGGTGGAACACATAACTTGTTTAGTCACACTTTGCCACGATTTGGAATAACAACCACAAAAGTTGATCCTCGTGATGTGGATGGTTTCAGGTCAGCAATAAAACCAGAGACTAGGTTAGTATTTGGCGAAACAATTGGTAACCCTGGTTTAGAGGTCTTAAATATACCCGCTATCGCAACCGTAGCCCATGAGGCGGGACTGCCGCTTATGTTAGACTCCACCTTCGCCACACCGCACTTGTGTAAACCTTTTGACCACGGCGCTGACCTTATAGTGCATTCAGCGACAAAGTGGTTAGGCGGTCATGGGGTTGCTATTGGCGGTCTTCTGGTTGATGGTGGTAAGTTTGACTGGGAGAACTCAGGCCTTTTCCCAACGCTTACGGAACCGTATGATGGCTACCATGGCCTAGATTTTGTCGAGGAGTTTGGTCCACAGGCATTTATAATGAGAGCGAGAGCAGAAGGGCTCCGAGACTTTGGAGCTTGTATGTCTCCCACAACAGCATTCCACATTTTACAAGGTATCGAAACTTTACCACTAAGAATGGAAAAGCATGTGAGAAATGCAAGGGAAATTGCAGAATTTCTAGGTGGTTCAGATGCAGTTGAATGGGTAGTATATCCAGAGTTGGATGATCATCCTGATAAAGCTCTTGCGTCAGAACTTTTACCTAAAGGGGCAGGCTCCATGATTGCCTTCGGAATAAAGGGAGGAAGAGAAGCGGGTAAAACGTTTATCGAGAGGCTCCAGGTTTGGTCTCACCTGGCAAATGTTGGTGATGCGAAGTCGCTAGTTATACATCCGGCTAGTACCACCCATCAACAAATGGACGCTGATACAATGAAAAAAGCAGGCCTCTCCGAAGACCTAGTTCGTTTATCAGTCGGTTTAGAAAATATTGACGACCTTAAAGCTGATCTCAAACAAGCTTTGCGTGCTGCAACAATTCGCAAGGTGGTCTAATTATGGAAACACAAGTTCATGGTAAGAGTGTTTTTTTTTCTACGGGTGGAGCCAAGTTTAATAATGCTGAGAGAACAATAATATTTATACACGGAGCTGGAATGGATCGGACTGTATGGTCTATGCAGGCGCGTTTTTTTGCTCATCATGGCTTCACCGTAGTGAATCTAGATTTACCTGGCCACGGAAAGTCGGAGGGGCCAGCCTGTGCAACCATAGAAGAATATTCGGATTGGCTATGTGAACTTATTGATTGTTTGGATTTACATCGTGTTTCTATAGTTGGTCATTCGATGGGCTCACTAGTAGCTCTTTGCAGTGGGGCAAAACTAGAAAAGAAGATACAGAAAATAGCACTTTTAGGAACTCTACCAAAAATTCAAGTACATCCAGATTTACTAACAAGCGCTATGAATAATAAACATGGGGCTTTTGAGACTATTGTTGGTTGGGGTGTTGGGCGCAAAGCGCAAATCGGTGGTCACAAAGCGCCGGGTAGTTGGATTGCTGGTGCAAGTATGAGATTACTTGAAACAAGTAAGCCAGGGGTCTTAGGAAACGATCTCAACGCGTGCAATGTCTGGGAAGGTGGTCTGGAAAGTGCAGGTCAAATAAAGTGTCCCGTTCTATTATTGCTTGGTGAAGATGATAGAATGACTCCCCCGAAAGGAACAAAGGAATTAACTAAAGCACTGCATAACTCCGAAACAATCATCTTGCATGGTGCAGGTCATATGATGATGACGGAACAGCCAGATCAAACGATTGAAACCCTCTCAGACTTTTTCGAATAATTAAGTCTATGCAAATAACTAGAGTTTTAGATCGATGCTTCTTTAGGAATTAATTTGTTGAAAAGTTCTAAACCGAGTATCTTTTTAAAAAACGTTTATCTAAAAAAGCATTCGTTTTAAGAGAAGTGACTGTGGACAGAGAGTTGAAGCTCCCCGCCCACAGTAATCAAAGTCTTTGGTTAAGCAGCACTTTTTGTGAGTTTTGGCGCCTTAGAACCAATATTTATTTTCCTTGGTTTCTTTTCTTCTGGAATTTCTCGCACCAAGGAGATGTTGAGAAGACCATTCTCAAGATCGGCTCCTGTCACGATAATGTGGTCAGCTAAATCAAATCGCCTCTCGAAGGAGCGTGATGCTATGCCACGATGTAGATATGTTTTTTCTGCGTCGTCGGAAGTCTTCGCAGTCTGTCCAGAGATCAAAAGGCTGTTTTCCTTTACTGTTATATCTATATCTTGTTCGGAAAACCCAGCAACGGCCATGGTTATCTGATAAGAGTCTTCAGACAGTTTTTCGATATTGTAAGGCGGATAGCTTTGAGTGTTAGAACCTTCCGAAGCTTGGAAAGCTGCGTCTACCAAGCGAGCCATTCTATCAAAGCCAATTGTAGATCTAAATACGGGTGTGAAATCGATTCTATGCATGTCCTGTTCCTCCTTTAAAAGCAAAGTGGACAAAATTTGGTCTGCCGTCGTGGCCAAACCTGTTCAGTTACGTGATCCTCGAATTGAGCGATCACAGCATATGTTGTGCGTAGAAATAAAATTACAAGGTCTGGAGGAAAAAAATTTAATCTTTAAGATTTCACACTAAGACCAGCAAAGCGTTTGTTGAATTGTGCAACACGCCCGCCACTGTCTATAATTCGTCTTTGGCCCGTCCATGCTGGATGCGTCTTAGGGTCTATATCTAACCGCATAACGTCACCTTCGGAACCCCAAGTAGAGCGGGTTTCATATTCAGTCCCGTCTGTCATAACCACTTTTATCATATGGTAGTCTGGGTGGATGTCGGGTTTCATGTCGGATCTCTCTTCGTGCACCATAGTTTGGGAGCAGGATATAGCGTCTTTTTTGGGATTTTACAACCACTAAGTTAACCGCTAACGATAGTTAATTTAAGTGCAGTTTTACAGATCTGTTTATCTTTGCGTGAGTTTGATTTCTATTCTTCTATTACGACGGTTACTTATCTCATCCCGGCGGTTGTCAAGTGGCTGAAATTCTCCAAAACCTGCGGCTGAAAGTCTACTCGGTTTAACACCTTTTTTTATAAGAAATTCAACTACTGAAATAGCACGGGCTGAGGACAAATCCCAATTGCTTTGGAACTTTGCATTATAGATTGGTATATGGTCGGTATGGCCCTCCACCTGAAGTATCCAGTCAATATTTTGTGGGATCTTTGGGGTAATCTTATTCAATGTATTTGCTAGCTTGATTAGTTCTTTTTTTCCATTGATACCTATCTCAGCTGCGCCAGACGCGAAAAGCACTTCGGATTGAAAAACGAAGCGATCCCCTACAATTCGTATATCTTTCCTATTTTTGAGAACTTCTTGAAGTTTCCCAAAAAATTCTGATCTAAAACGTGCTAGTTCTTGAACCTTCGAGGCTAGAGCTCTATTTAACTTCTTCCCTAGGTCGAGTATTCGAACATTTTTTTCCTCGGCTTCTCTCTCTTTCGTTTCAAGGGTTCTATTGAGGAGGGCAATTTCTTTGCGTAATGCTTCAATCTGCTCATTAAGACGCTGGTTGGATAACTTTTTTTCGTCTTTTAAATTTGAGTATAATCTTTCCGCAGTAACTAGCTTAAATTTTTCTTTCGAGAGTTTTACAATTATTTTATCAAGCAATCTTCGGGCTTCATCGATTTCTCGCTTGAGTTTCTCTTGCTGGAACTCGCTATTTTGGATCTGTTGTTGAGCGGTTTCATTTTCTCTTTTCTTTGCGGCGAGTTCCTGTTCCAGATCAGTTAGTTGTAAGATGGATTTATCAAGCTCGGCTTTTGTTAAGCGGGCTATCTCACTCGTATTCTTTAAGTTTTTCTCCAAATCAACCGATTTAGTTTCCAATCTGTTTATTTGATTGGTTAACTTTTCTTCTACATCGGAGGCAATGACCAACTTTTCGCGAAGTTGGTCTCCAGTGATGATAAGTTGTGCAACTTGATTTGTTAGCTTTTCTCTTTCAGCATTTGAGGTTTCCAAATCGAATTTTAATTGTTCGATTGTTGTTTGTAATTCTGTGTTTGCTTCTTTTTCTACTGAGAGTAGTTCTCCTAACTCATTAATTTGATCCTGCAGTCGAAGCAGGTCCTTATCCCGGCCTGAAAGTGCTTGCGTTAAGTAGAATTGGGCAACTACAAATAACATAAGAACGAATATTATAACCATTAGTAACGCTGCAAGAGCATCTACAAAGCCTGGCCAGGTAGTATTTTCACGCATTCTGTTTTGGCGGACAGAACCTGTCATTCCGAGTTAATCCTCTAACTTATTCTGCGTCTTCTGCAAGTGCAGCTATCGTTCGAGCCAATAATCTGATTTCCTGCCTTATCTCATCTATAGAGTTTTCGCGGCCAGATCGTATGTCTTCAAGTAAAAGTCCAGTCGTATTTTCAATCTTTTTGAGGTAAGTTTTTGTAGCTTCAAGTATTTCGGTTTGTTCGCTGGGCTGTGTTGCTAAGGTGGAATTTAACAATCTATTTTGTGTTTCAAGTAATTTATGCAAAAGAGTGTTTCCACCTTTAATTTCATTTAAAACTGATGAAATCTGGTCGTTCATTTTGACTAAACTTTTATTATTGTCTAGCCGTTGGTCTTCGTTTCGAACTATGACACGTTGCAACCTATCTAAACTCTCTGCAGTTTGTTCAAATAGAGCGGCTTGATAAGCACTAGCGGAAGTTTCACCCTCGACAAAGCTACTTCCCCCAGAGCTTAATTTTGTGAGGCCAGACAGCCATTCCTCTAAATCTTTGTAAAAACGATTTTGGGCTTGTCCTAATTGAAGATCTAAGAAACCGAGCGCTAATGATCCAGCTAACCCGAATAAAGAAGAACTAAATGCGGTTCCCATACCTGCCAAGGGTGCAGCTAGTCCTTCTTTTAGATTAGAGAAAGCGCCCTGCAAATTATCATTTTTGAGGGACAGCCCATCTATGACGCTTCCTACAGCGCTTACGGTCTCTAATAGCCCCCAAAAAGTTCCTAATAAACCAAGAAATATCATTAGGCCAATGAGATACCTCGAAATATCGCGAGACTCCGATAATCTTGAATCAATGCTATCGAGCAATGATCTTAGAGAGGTAGTTGACAGGCTGATGTTACCGTCCCGTCGACTGCCAAGCATTGTGGCTATTGGGGCCAATAAACTGGGTGACTTTTGGTTTCTCTGTCGGGTTGTCGTAGCGACACGATAATTTGATATCCACTTAACCTCAGGCCCAAGCAGTGCGACCTTTGAACTAATAAAAATGACGCCAATTAAAAAGCTAGCCAGAATAAAGCCATTGAGCCCAGGGTTTGCCATGAAAGCACCCTTTAACGGAATCAATAAAAAGCCTGCCAGTACGAGAAGAACAATTAGAAAAAGAAATATTCTGATTAGGTAGTGGTTTGGATTTGTCACTTTGGACCCCTCGAAAAAGAGCTGTTGGGAAAATCGTAACCTTTTAAAAAATATCCATTATTTTGTCATAATTATGTCAACTTTGTCAGGCGGATCAGATTTCACTCTATCTCCCAAAGCTCTAACGCTCATTGTTGTTGCGGAAACACCCTTTTGTATAAGTTTATTTCTGATTTCTAGAGCCCTAAGAAGGGATAATCTCCTAGCCGCGCTTGCATTTTCTGAGGCTGTCGTTGCATAAGCAACAAGTTGGAGATGCTGATCCGGTTCATCCAGTAATTTGATGGCCAACTTATCTAACTTTTCTTGCTCAGTAGCTGTAAGTTGTACTTTTTCACCTTGGAAGATTATTGCTAATTTTCCCCGATTATCAGATTTAAACGAGCCTGCTGATCTTATCTTTTTTACTTTGTTCCTTGATTTGCTAGCAGCGCTTATACTTTTTTTTTGCTGCGAAACTTTTTCTTTGTGAGATTTTTTTAACTCAATGGTTGGTTTTTTGGGGACACTTATTGGATCATTCTTTTTAGGAGGCAAAAAATTCGGTGTTTTGGAAAGTGAGATTATTGGCTTAGTTGGGGGAGTTATGGCTCTTATATTATTGGTGCCTGTTGGTTTGTTAATATTAGATCCAGCATTTTTTGCTTCTTGAGCTGACGTAAAATTTTTTTTTGGCTTACCTACCTCTACGATTCCAAGCGATAGGTCATTTGAAGGTAAGCTGTTCAGAACCTCTAAGTTGATTTCAACTTCTGATTGTATATGACGTCCTATTGTTGTGGTCGCATCATCAGAAAGAGCCTGCACTGAGACGATTGGGAAAAGAGTAATAATTACCAATGCAAATGGGATCTGGAGTTGCATCGATATTTTCTCTTTCATAGTTGATCTCCCTAAAGTTCAAACTCACAGCATGTAAACTATATAATCAGATCGGTTTCATCAACTTGAAGTAGGGTTTAGTGAAAACAGTTTTTCAAGAAAGTACATTTTTACAACCGCAAAGTTTTCAATAATTCATGATGAATATAGGTATTTGCCGAAATTATTGCACTATCTTTAGATATGTCTGGTTTGCCAGATGAGTCAGTTGCATACCCTCCAGCCTCTCTAACCATAAGAATTCCAGCGGCGATTTCCCACAACCTTGAATCACTTTGTAACGAAGCGTCAATACGACCCGCCGCCACATACGCTAGATCTAGTGCCTCTGAACCGAAGTTTCTCGTGCTATTGACAGTACACAAAAGTTTTTCAAGAATGACTGAGCTTTTACTGTCGCCAATATTATCTACGCTTAAAAAACATGTCGATAAGTGCCGTCGTTCAGAAACCCGTAGGCGCGTATCGTTTAAATAAGCTCCCAAACCCTTCTCGCTCCAAAAGAGCTCATCCCTTGTCGCGTCGTAGATCACACTGGCTACAATTTGCTGATCTTCTTCTAATGCTATAGAAACTGCCCAATGAGGTATCCCATGCGAAAAATTTTTTGACCCGTTCAAAGAATCGATGATCCAAATTCTATTTTTTGGGTCGTTACTCTTGGTTAATCCTCCACCTTTTACGATTACTCCATAGTCGGGCCGAGCAAAACATAACTCGTCAAGTAATTTTTTTTTAGACTTTTCATCAGCGGCCTTCACGAAGTCTTCTGGGCCCTTGCGAGAGGTTTGAAGTTGTTCAACTTCGCCAAAGTCTCTCAGAAGATTCCGAGAAGCTTTATAACATGCTTTGGCCATGACATTAATTATCGCCGTTCGCGTCGCCATTGGCTCTCCATCAAGTTTGTCAAAGGGTTAGTCTTTGGCCCGTTCTACGTATGAACCATCTTCGGGCTTAATTATCACACGGGTACCAGCCTCAATGTGGGGTGGGACCATAATTTTGGCACCATTTTCTAATACAGCAGGCTTATATGAGGAAGATGCTGTTTGGCCCTTTACGACTGCATCAGCTTCAATCACTTCATAAGCCGCCGTATCTGGCAAAACTACAGACAAGGGATCACCGTCATATGACTCAATCATAACCTCCATTCCATCTTGAAGGAAAGTGGCTTGATCTCCGAGAATTGAAACATCTATTTCTAATTGCTCATAAGTCTCTGCATCCATGAAAGTTAAGATATTGTCATCTCGAAATAAAAACTGAGCCTTTTGTTGATCTAAACGTACGCGTTCAACTTGTTCATCAGCTCTAAATCTCTCGTTTAGTTTACTTCCATTACGCAAGTCTTTTAGCTCAACTTGGTTAAATGCGCCGCCTTTTCCAGGTTTTACCGCTTGAGTCTTAACTGTAACCCATAATCGCCCATTATGTTCTATGACGTTGCCAACCCGTACAGCATTACCGTTGATTTTCATGTCTATGCCTTCAATTAATTTTCAAAAGAAAATCATTTCGTTTTTGTTTTCTAACAGTTGATACCCTAGGGTGTCTATGGCCGTTTTGGAGAATCTGCGGTTTTACAACATATCAGTTAGGAAAGCTGCCGTGTCTGACATCCTAGTGGAAAACCCCCACTCATTATCGTACCAAGCAAGAACTCGAACTAGGCCGCCATCAAGCACCTGTGTTTGGTTTAGGTCGAAAGTGGCACTATTCGAATTATGGTTAAAATCAATTGACACTAGAGGCTCATCGTTTATCCCGAGTATGCCCCTCAGTGGGCCATTGTTGGCAGCCTCAATCATTGCTGAGTTTATTTCTTCTACATTGGTAGGCCGTTTAGGCATGAATTTTAAATCAATTAAGCTGACATTGGATGTTGGGACGCGAATAGCAGCACCGTCCAGTTTGCCCGCTAGTTCAGGTAAGACCAATCCGACAGCTTTAGCTGCTCCGGTCGATGTTGGAACCATTGAGGATGCAGCACCGCGTGCCCTACGAAGATCACCATGAAACGTATCGAGTGTTGGTTGGTCGCCGGTATAGGAATGCACGGTGGTCATATAACCTGTTTCTATTCCAACGGTATTATTTAGCACGTACGCTACTGGGACTAAGCAATTAGTAGTGCATGAAGCACTCGAAATCACCTCGTGTTCCTTTCTAATTTTGTCGTGATTAACACCAAAGACGACGGTAATGTCAGCATTTTTTGCCGGTGCGGATACTATCACGCGTTTTGCACCTCCTTCTATATGCCGAGCAGCCCTGGCTCTATCTGTAAATATACCGGTGCACTCCATAACGATATCTACGTCTAGTTCTTCATGGGGAAGTTGTTTGGGATCCCGTTCTGAGGTAAACTTTATCGGACCGAAACCGATATCTATAGCATCTTCGTGTAGAGAAATTTCACCGGGAAATCGTCCGTGATTACTGTCCCATTTGAGAAGATGCGCGTTTGTAGCAACGGTGCCTAAATCATTAACTGCAACTACCCTAAGGTCTTCTCTTCCGCTTTCAAAAATCGCCCGGAGGACTAATCTACCTATTCGTCCAAAACCATTAATAGCGATATTCGTGGTCATTCTTAATTCTCCAAAAGTTTCTAAGACTAAACAAACTTTTTAGTTGCGACCTTTATTATTTCTTCGGCCGTTATTTTATAATGATTGTATAGATCTTTAGCTGGCGCAGACGCCCCAAAACTATCCATGCCTATGAACGCGCCTGATTTACCAAGCAACTTGTCCCAACTTTGCTGAACACCAGCTTCGACGACAATTACATCTGATTCAGGCGTTATGACTGAATTCTGGTACTTTTCGTTCTGGGCGTTGAAAATATCTAGGCATGGCATCGACACGACACAGGTGGGGATATTGTCGTTTTCTAGTATTATTTGTGCTTCTAACGCAATAGATACCTCAGAACCCGTTGCTACAATGGTAACTTTTGTATGTTGTTGCGAAGAGGGCTTTATTATGTAGCCTCCCCTTGAGCAAAGGTTTTCGGCTTCATTTTCATGACGGACTAACGGCAAGTTTTGACGTGAGAGGGCAATGATAGACGGGGTTTGGTTGGTTTTAAGTGCATGTTCCCAGCACTCTAGGGTTTCAACAGCATCCGCAGGTCGGTAGACATTAAGGTTTGGTATCGACCTTAAAGCACTTAAATGCTCAACTGGTTGATGGGTTGGACCGTCCTCACCCAGTCCGATCGAGTCGTGGGTCATGACATAAATTACCCTTAGTTTCATGAGTGCGGAAAGTCGTATGGATGGTCTGCAATAATCAGTAAAAACTAAAAAAGTACCTCCATAAGGTATTACGCCCCCGTGAAGCGACATGCCATTCATAGCTGCAGCCATAGCATGCTCTCTGACTCCGTAGTGAACGTAATTGCCGGTAGGGTTGTCTTTGCTTGATGTCTGATGATCACCAGTTTTTGTATTATTTGATCCAGAGAGATCAGCCGATCCCCCCATCAAGCATGGCATCACCGGGGTAAGCACCTCTAGTGTTTTTTGAGAAGCAACTCTAGTAGCAATATTTGGTTTAGCATTAACGAGCTGAATTTTATAATTCTGTAAAGCTTTTAAGATATCGCTGGCTAGCTCTACCTTAAGAGTGTCTTTAAATTTTTGTTTTTGTCCCGCTTCTAACTGGTTTAACCGCTCCTGCCACGCCTTCTCCTCTTTACCTCCTTTTTCACCTAAGTTTCTCCAAGCAACAATAATTGATTCGGGTATTATAAACGGTTCTTCAGACCAATTTAAAGTCGACCTTACTAGTGCTATTTCCTCTGCGCCGAGTGGAGCGCCATGGCATGCTGCTGTTCCACCTTTATTTGGCGAGCCAAAGCCGATCTGTGTTTTGAATGCTAAAAAAGATGGCCTCGAAGACGTTTTGGCTTCAGAAATTACGGACCTAATAGCATGAAAGTCGTGACCATCAGCTGACGCTGTGTGCCAGCCATACGCCTTAAACCGTGCTATATGATCGTCAGATACTGTTAAGTCGGTTGACCCATCTATTGATATTCCATTGTCATCAAAGAGAACTATGAGTTTGCCAAGCTTTTGATGCCCTGCCAACGAAGCCGCTTCGTGACTTATACCTTCCATAAGACATCCGTCTCCTACGATACAGTATGTGTTGTGATCTACTATCTGCTCACCAAATTTAGCGGACAGCTGCCTTTCAGCCATTGCCATCCCTACTGCATTTGCAAAACCCTGGCCAAGTGGGCCTGTAGTCGTTTCTACTCCATCGATCTCTCCATATTCGGGATGGCCTGCTGTTTTGGAACCAAATTGCCTAAAGTTTTTGATCTCGTCTAAAGAAATATCTGAATAGCCAGTGAGGTATAGTAACGCATATATAAGCATTGAGCCGTGGCCTGCCGATAAAACAAATCTGTCTCTATCTACCCACTTTGGATTTTTGGGGTCAAATTTGAGAAATTCTGAAAAAAGAAGAGTTGCAACGTCTGCCATGCCCATTGGCATGCCAGGATGCCCAGAGTTTGCAGCTTCAACTGCATCTATAGTTAGTACCCTAATAGCATTTGCCATTTCAGAGTAGGTATTTGTATCTAAGTTTTTATTGATCACTTTTAGTGACGCTCCTCTAGTAAGGGTTTTTCAGGATGGTCAATCGGCGATTGGGGCAAAGACGTATGATTGGCATTTTGAATAATGCAATTAGTCCGTGTTGTCCATCTTGATAAGTTGAATTCTTTTCGTACACTTGGTTGACGATAAAGCTATTTGCTACATAATCCAAGAAAAGCTTTTAAACAAGAAGCGTAACCGGGAAAGCTAGAAATGACTGGTGTTGATGAAGCTGTTAATAGTCTCAAGCAAGTTGTTCTGGAACTTGAGCAAAAAATGCAATCGCGAACAGTTCGTCGGGTAGAGCAATTACAACAAATTGATGAGTTGAAAGCCGCTTTGTCTAGACAACATGAATTGGAAGAGGCATTGTTAAGTGTAAAAAATTCCTTAGATAGCATTATAAGCAAATTGATAGATCTTGCGGAGGATTGATCGTTGGCTCAGGTTGATGTTTCAGTTAACGGACAGTCTTACCGAATAGCTTGTGAGGACGGGCAAGAAGACCGATTAGTTGACCTAGCGGCAATGGTTGATGAAAAGGTTTTAGGCTTAGTTAATCAAATAGGCCAGGTGGGCAGCAATCGCTTATTGGTGATGGCAGCATTGATTATAGCTGACGAGTTAGTAGATTTGAAAAATGAAGCGGTTTCCTCGCAAGAATTAAAGGATAATACTAATCAGCAAGATACGGTACTCGCTCTGCAAGAAATAACAAAAAGAATAGAAAATATTGCTGACCAGGTCGAACAAGCGTAGATTTAGATCGGACGGTTGCTAGACGATGCGACAGGTTGATATATCTCTGGGGCTATAATCAATCCTTTGGGAGCTACCGCTGTTGAGGTCGTGGCCTTGATATAGTGGCACCCACCTGTATTCACAGGCCACAGAGGATACTCTTTGCCAACGGTCGATTTGGCTTCCGTTCGACCCCGTTAGAACAAAAAGTTATGATTTTGGTTCAGAACAAATTTTGAAAATACAGGAATTAAAAAAGAGGCTGCGCGAGAAGGCAACCTTAATCAGGGACGGAATTAGCAATGAGGTTGCTGCTGAGGCAGCAGATGCACTAGCTGAACGCTTCTTTAGGACTTGGTCTCCTGGACGACCTAAAGTGATTGCCGTTTTTTGGCCAATAAAGAGCGAAATTGATGTCCGACCTCTTATTGCGAAACTATATCGAGCTGGTTGTGATATTGTTCTTCCAGAGGTAGTGGCTCCAAGTAAGACGCTTTTATTCAGAAAATGGACGCCGGAAGCTAAGATGACTAAGGGAAGCTATAAAACGTCTGTTTTGACAGCAAATGCCGCTGTGATGGAACCTGATTGGATTTTAGTGCCCTTATTAGCTTTCGACACAGAAAGATTCCGATTGGGTTACGGGGGCGGTTATTATGACGCTACACTTAGTCATTTAGCGAAAAAGAGAGAGATTTTTACGATTGGAGTTGCTTACGATGTCCAAGAATTTGATGCTGTACCAAAAGAAAGCTCTGATTTCCAATTAGATGCCGTTCTCACAGAAAAAAGAGTAATATAAAAAGAGGAAAAATACTGATGCGTTTAATGTTTCTTGGGGATATCGTTGGCCAGACCGGCCGCGCGGCTGTGATGGAGAAGTTGCCCGAATTAAAAAAGTCTCTTGAGCCTGATTTTGTTGTTGTGAATGGGGAAAACGCGGCTGGCGGATTTGGTATAAATGTAGAAATAGCTGATAACCTTTTTGCTTCCGGTGTAGATGTAATTACGACTGGAAACCATGTTTGGGACCAACGAAACATCCTAGAATACCTTGATCGAGAACCTCGTATACTTCGGCCGATTAATTACCCAAAAAATACGCCAGGTAACGGGGCTGGTCTGTTTCAAACAACCGATGGCCGCCGTATCCTAGTTGTAAACGTAATGCTAAGATTATTTATGGACCCATTAGATGATCCGTTTCAGGCAATAGAACTTATAATCGAGGATAGTCCATTGGCAGGCGGCGCAGATTTTATTTTTATAGACATGCATGGTGAAGCTACAAGTGAAAAGATGGCGTTTGGGCATAATTTTGACGGACGTGTAACGGCCATACTCGGGACACATACACATGTTCCCACTGCCGATCAGATGGTTCTTGCTGCGGGTACGGCTTATCAGACTGATGTTGGAATGTGTGGAGATTACGACTCCGTAATTGGGATGAAAAAAGACGCACCATTAAAGAGATTTGTATCTAAACTTCCGGGCTCACGTCTGGAACCAGCGGATGGCGAAGCCACTATTTGTGGTACTATTGTAACCAGTGACGATAGGACGGGATTGGCGACGAATATCGAGGCTATAAGGGTCGGTGGAGTTCTTAGTCAATCACTGCCTGATCGGTAATCGTATTGGGCCTGGGTCTTTGTGATTATTGATCGCGCACAAAATGGAAAAATTAAAGTGATTTTATTTGGGCAAAGAGTATTCGAATACCTCACAAAGAGGTTACCAGAAATCCTTAAACCAATTCGTTCATAGCATGCCCTTGATATTAATAAAGAAATTGCGAAAAGTCAGACTGTAAGCTTTATTGAAACCAATTCTCATTGTTTGCATAGGATTTGCGTGCAAGGACACCTTATGGAGTAAATTTGCTTACTGCAGGTTGACAGTTTGGACCGAAAATAAAGAAACCTAACAATGGGGGTCGACGGTCATGCGGACGGCATTGGGTATTTACTGAGAGCAGCTCTCATTGAGGCATCTGAAAAAACAGGGTTTAAACCGCGGATCTCTCAACGGCGTTCCGAGTACGAGATTTGATATAGATATTTAAACAGTTACTCAAAATAATGCCGTTACAGAGCATAAGCATTCTTATTTTTAATATAATTTTGCGTTTCTTAAAAAGTCACGTCTAGGCAACGCTGAATCACGCAAGCTTAGATTTGCATCAAATGACCAATTTAAAAAACACAGCAAAGCTAGGTCTATTATGATGTTGGTGCCAAAAACCAGATCCCCATTTCCGCCAATGTTTGAGGGAGGCGGTGGTGCATCTCTATCCTAGGATACTTTATCATAATAAAGCCAAATTTGAGCTATAACTTTGGTATTTTTATTCTTCTTTACACAAGATATAGTGTATTAGTCTTATTGGATAACGACTTTTTGTAAACTCATTCGGGCTTGAGACGATGGCGGGACATTCACAATTTAAAAACATTATGCATCGAAAGGGAGCGCAAGATAAGAAACGTGCTAAAATTTTTACACGTCTGATCCGAGAATTAACTGTGGCAGCGAAAGCTGGCGCAGATCCAGATTCGAACCCAAGGCTACGAACAGCTATAGCTGCGGCAAGAGCGGCAAATATGCCTAAAGATAATATTGATAGGGTGCTTAAGAAAGCGACTGGCGGTGGAGAAGAAACAAATTATGAAGAAATTCGGTATGAGGGTTATGGCCCTGGTGGGGTAGCGATTATTGTTGATGCTCTCACAGACAATCGAAATCGCACAGCTTCGGAAGTTCGAGCAGCATTTAGTAAATATGGCGGAAATTTAGGCGAGACCAACAGCGTTGGTTTTATGTTTGATAGAATAGGGTTGATATCATATCCAAAAGATTTGGGTTCTAGTGAGGCGGCTTTCGAGGCCGCAGTTGAATCAGGGGCTTCAGATGTCGAAGCAACCCAGTCATGCTATGAGTTTATCTGTAGTACGGAGGAATTCAATAACGTGCGGGAATATCTGGAAGACCAATATGGTCCACCGGAATCAGCTGGTTTGTCCTGGAAGCCGCAGAGCACTGTCGAGTTATCTGCAGACCAGGCCAGCACTCTTTTAAAATTATTAGATGTATTGGATGACAATGATGACGTTCAGTCGACTGCTGCAAACTTTGAAATTAGTGATGAAGTTTTGGAAAAGCTTACGAATTAAGGTATGTTGGGTAAAGTGACAAAAGGAAATTACACCAGAATACTTGGCCTTGACCCAGGATTGCGTCGCGCTGGATGGGGAATAGTGGATTATGATGGCAGTCACATTCGTCACGTCGCCCACGGCACCATAACGCCTTCGCATAAACTTGAGCTTGTAGAGCGGCTTGTTGTTTTACACCAGGACCTTCTAAAGATAGTTGAAGACTTCGGACCTGTTACAGCCGCTGCAGAAGAGACATTTGTAAATCAAAATGGTGCTTCTACTCTGAAGCTTGGTCTTGCCAGAGGAGCGTTATTGCTCGCTCCTGCGTTATCCAATATCGCGATAACCGAATATGCTCCTAATCGAATTAAAAAGTCATTGGTCGGGGTGGGTCACGCCAGTAAAGATCAAATAAAGATAATGGTTGGCAAATTTTTACCTAGAATAAATGTAACGTCCGCTGACTCTGCTGACGCACTCGCCGTAGCCATTTGTCATGCGCACTATCAAGGGGTGGATCTAAGGCTTCGGAGCGCCAATGGCAAAAACCTGCGAAGAAAGTCGTCAAAAACAATTACTAATGGAATGAATGAACTAATAAATCGAGCATTAATCAAGGAAGTCCTACGATGATAGGCAAGTTAACGGGTCGCCTTGATACCGTTAGTGATAATGGCGCTATTATCGACGTTGCTGGTGTTGGATATTCCGTGTTTGCGTCGAGTCGAACACTGAACCAGCTTGGTAGCGTTGGAGAGATTGTGACAGTTTTGGTTGAGACGCATGTTCGAGAAGACCATATTCATTTATACGCATTCTATTCGGACGATGAAAAGCGCTGGTTTCAAACGCTGCAAACGGTACAAGGTGTTGGTTCGAAAGCTGCTCTTGCAATATTAAGCGTGCTAAATTCAGACGATATTATGAATTCCCTTTTGAGTGAAGATAAAACAATGTTTGTTAGAGCTGACGGGGTTGGCCAAAAACTTGCGTCAAGAATTGTCTCCGAACTAAAGGACAAAGTAGATGGGGTCTTTGTAGGCAATGTTAGCAACACTGAAATAATCAAAAATCAAGATAATGCACTATTAGCAGATACAATCTCAGCAATGGTGAACTTAGGGTTCAGCCGTTTTGAAGCGCAAAAAGCAGTGGCTCAAGCAAGTAGCGAACCAACGAACACTGAAACATTAGACAAGCTTGTAGCCGCGACACTTAAGGAGCTAGCTTCGTGAGTGAGAAGAATACAAGAAATAAAAATGATAACGAGCGTATAGTCAATCTGGAGGTCGCTGATGACGATTATCAGAATAGCTCATTGCGACCTCAGAATTTAGAAGAATTTATAGGTCAGAGGCAAATCAGAGGCAACTTACGCGTTTTTATAGATGCTGCAAAAGGTCGCCAAGAAGCGATGGATCACGTCTTGTTGCATGGGCCACCAGGTTTGGGAAAGACAACATTAGCGCAAATTGTAGCCCGCGAATTAGGGGTTAACTTTAGAATGACGTCGGGTCCCACTATTACAAAGGCCGGCGATTTGTCGGCTCTATTGACTAACTTATCACCTAAAGATGTTTTGTTTATTGACGAAATCCATCGTTTGAACCCAAGTATAGAAGAAGTACTTTATCCCGCAATGGAGGACTTTCAGTTAGACTTGATGATAGGAGAGGGGCCGGCAGCTCGATCATTAAGGATAGATCTACCGCCATTTACTTTAATTGCCGCCACAACTCGTTCCGGCTTGATAACCACCCCACTGAGAGATCGTTTTGGAATTCCAATGCGATTGCAATTTTATGCCGAAGATGAGTTGGAGGAAATAATCAAGCGAGTTGCCGACAAATTATCATTCAACATAACAACCGATGGTGCAAACGAAATAGCAAGGCGATCAAGAGGTACTCCAAGGGTCGCAGGGCGCTTATTACGTCGCGTCAGAGATTTTGAAGGAGTTCTTTTTAGTGAGGTGATTGATTCAAAAGCTGCTGATGCAGCATTGGGACGCCTAGAAGTTGATAACCTGGGTTTGGATGCTATGGATAAACGTTATTTGAATTGTATCGCCAGTAACTATTCTGGAGGTCCTGTAGGGGTTGATACACTGGCTGCGGCTCTCTCTGAACAGAGAGATGTCATAGAAGAAGTTATTGAACCATATCTTTTGCAGCAAGGATTCATCGATAGAACCCCAAGAGGTAGAGTGCTTTCCTCAAATGCGTATGACTACCTCGGACTGAAGCCGAAGAAGAAGCAAGCTCAGCTTGAGATGCTGTCAAATGATAAGCGGGATATTTATCAGTCTATTAGGTCTGATGCTTATGATGACTAAAATAAATTTAGCAGATATACCCTGGTCTAGTGGAATGCACAGTTTTAGAACAAGGATTTATTATGACGCCACTGACGCAGGAGGAATTGTCTATCACACAGAATACCTAACTATCGCAGAACATGCTAGGACAGAAGCGCTGCGGGCCCTTGGATTTTATCAAAGTCGTTTAACTAAAGATCAAAATATTTTGTTAACGGTTCGTCGGTGCAACGTTGAATACATCACCCCTGCTGTCTTGGATGACATGGTTGAAGTACGAACGTGTTTTAATAAGCTTACGGGCGCGCGGATTTTTCTTGAGCAAACGATCCATAGAATTAACGAAAAAAAAACAACAGATGATTTGCTTGTTTCCATAGAAACGGAAATTGCATGTGTCAGCGCCATGGGGAAGGCAAAGCGTTTGCCAAAAGAGTTAAAAACAGCCATCTCAGGCAAATTAATCATAAACGAATTTTAGAAATGGTGGTCTAAATGGAGCAAGCTATTGTAGATAGTGTTCAGTTAGGAGGATCGGTCGACAAAGACCTCTCCATAATGGGCTTATTTTTAGCTGCTGATCCAGTAGTGAAAGCGGTGATGTTAGGTCTCATAGTCGTCTCCATTTTCAGCTGGACGATCATTTTTGATAAAATTCTCAAATTAAGGGGATTGAGGGCCCACGTTAGAGCTTTTGAGGATAGTTTCTGGTCTGGTGGATCTATTGAAGAGCTTTACGACAGAATAGGAAACAACCCGCACGATCCAATGTCTTTAGTTTTTTCAGAAGCAATGAGAGAATGGAGGAATTCTAAAGATCTTGCTCGGAAGAGTGAGGAGGCGAGAGGTAGCCTTAGAGCGCGCATACAACAAATAATGAATCTAACCATAGATCGCGAAATGGAACGTCTTGAGAAAAATATGTCGTTTTTAGCGTCTGTTGGGTCTACCGCACCCTTCGTTGGTCTATTCGGAACGGTTTGGGGTATAATGGATGCCTTCCAAGCCATTGCAGCGACTAAAACGACAGCATTATCGGTGGTCGCTCCTGGTATTGCAGAAGCGCTATTCGCAACAGCGTTAGGGCTAATCGCCGCTATACCTGCTGTAGTAGCATACAACAAAATTAGTCATGACTTGGACCGTTTTGCGCAAAACCTGGAGGGATTTGCGGCAGAATTCATCTCTATACTCTCAAGAAACTTAGACAAGGGAGCGTAATATTGGGAGTGCAAACCAATAACCGCGCTGCCGAGCGGAAAAAAAGATCCCGGCCAATTAGCGAAATTAATGTTACACCTTTCGTAGACGTAATGTTGGTGCTTCTAGTTGTCTTTATGGTTACGGCTCCCCTTCTTGTGCTAGGGATCCCCGTTCAACTACCGAAGGTAAGTAAAGAGTATATAATTGCAGATGATGACACACCTTTAAATGTCGAAGTTGATGAGGATAAGCGTATTTACATAAATAAAAAAGAGATACCGCTTTCTTCATTAGCACCACAATTAGCTCAAATGAAGTCGGCAAACCCAAAAATCAAAGTGCATCTAAGAGGGGACGCGCGACTGAATTACGGAGCAATAGCGGTGGTGGCCGGTGAGATAAGGAATGCTGGTATTCAAGTAATTGCTCTAAGAACAGACCTAGCAAACCTGAAGAGTGAAATTGAAGCGTTTCCAAAAGAAAACGTTCAATAACCCCAGAGAATTTGGATGAAACTTGGGTTTATATCATCTGGTGCATTACACCTGTTAGTAGTTTTAATAGTTTGGCTTGGTTTGCCGCATATAAAGCGCGAGCCACCAAAACTAGATCAGTTAATTTTTGTAAAATTAGCTGATGTAGCAAAAGTCACTAATCTACCACCAGATATTGACACTCAGCCAAAGAAAAAGAGTAAGACTAAATCGCCTAATACAAAACAATTTGCGAGACAGAAAAGCGCTTCACTCCCAGAAAACAAAAAACCTCAATTAGCTAGAGATAAAACTGTTCCTGTGCCTGAGGCAAAGCCGAGTGTACGACCTAAGCCTGCAAAATTAAAAGCTACCAAACCTAAAACGAAGCCAAAACCCCGTCCAATGGTTAAAACAGGTAAGAACCCAAAACCGACGAAGCGCCCTATAAAAAAGCAGTTCACTAGTCTTTTGAAAAACCTGAAAAATGAAAAATTGAATCAAAGTAATCGTATTGAAAAGAAAACGATAGGCGATAGATTGAGGAAATTATCCAAAAACCGCAGTAATGGCGACTTTCGGGAAAATCAAAAAGTGACGATAAGTGAAATAGATGTGCTTCGTCAGCAAATTGCGGGGTGTTGGAATATTGCTGCGGGCGCTCGTCAAGCTGAAGCACTGAGCGTTGAAATTGAGATGAGAATGAACACAGATGCAACCGTTCGAACGGCTCGAGTTTTGGATGGAGCTAGAATGAATTCTGACCCGTTTTTCCGAGCGGCGGCTGAAAGTGCTTTACGTGCTCTGAGCCACCCAGACTGTATTCCTTTAAAGCTGCCAGTAGGAAAATATGAGGTTTGGAAATCATTTACTTTCAACTTTGACCCAAAAAATATGTTACAATGATTCGTAAGGGCTATTTTTTATGGAGACTAATTTGTTACGTTTAAAGTACCTAAAAATGCGGACACTTTGTATTTATTTTGCTGCTTTTTACTTGATATGCCAGAGCAGCCAGGCAGAGTTAAGGATAGACGTAACACAGGGGCGTGCTGATCCCATGCCAATCGCGGTTACTATTTTTAAATCAGATGGGATTAAAAATAAAAATATTGGAAAGAAAATCTCGACTGTTATTTCAGCTAATCTGGAGCGCTCAGGCTTATTCGCACCGATAGACTCAAAAGCTTTTCTAGAAAAGTCAATAGAAATGGATTTACGTCCTCAATTCGGTAATTGGCGTGTTCTTAATGCTCAAGCAATGGTTCACGGGGCCGTAAACATCGATGCCGAGGGTCGATTAAACGTTCAATTTCGTCTTTGGGATGTTTTTGCTGAGCAACAAATGGTGGGAAACGCATATTTTACCACTCCAAAGAATTGGCGGCGTGTAGCACATATTATTTCGGATTTAATTTATAAGAGAATCACGGGAGAGGACGGCTATTTTGACACAAGAATAGTCTATATCTCAGAGAGCGGTGACGCAGACAAGCGAGTCAAAAGATTGGCAATTATGGACCAAGATGGGGCTAACCACCGTTTTCTAACTGATGGATCAGACCTTGTGTTGACACCCCGGTTTTCACCAACCATGCAGGAAATTACCTACTTAGCCTACTACGATAGAAAACCGAGAGTTTATATCTTTAACATTGATACTGGCCAGCAGGAAGTTCTAGGCGACTTTCCAGGTATGACTTTTGCTCCTAGGTTTTCGCCAGATGGGTCAAAAGTTATTATGAGCCTTGCAAAAAACGGTGTTACGGATATTTATACAATGGATTTGGCGACGAGAAGAGTTCAACAACTAACCCAAAGTCCTTCTATTGATACATCTCCAACATATTCCCCCGATGGTTCACAGATAGTCTTTAATTCTGATAGAGGCGGCACGCAACAGCTATATGTTATGAATTCGAACGGTCGTGGGATAAAAAGGATAAGTTTTGGAAAGGGTCGTTATGCAACGCCTGTCTGGTCGCCGCGCGGCGACTTAATAGCCTTTACTAAGATGTTTAAAGGTAAATTTTTTATTGGAGTGATGCAGCCTAATGGCAAGAATGAGCGGATTTTAGCCGACGGTTATCTTGTAGAGTCACCAACTTGGGCGCCAAATGGGCGTGTTTTGATGTTTTTTAGGCAAATGACACCGACTGCAAACGGTGTTACCAGGTCTGTAAAATTATTTTCAATTGATTTAACAGGGTACAATGAGCGTGAGATTGTCACACCATTGGACGCCTCTGACCCTGCATGGTCGCCGATTAACCCGTAAAAATGAGAGAGAATCGAATTTTATTTGTAATTTAGTTTATTTTGTTTGGTTAATTCATCGGCACTCTGTTACAAAGTACTAAATAACTGTATTTTCACGTTCGGACCCACGTTGGTTTGGATGGTAGACCTAACCATGTTTTTTAAGAGGTAGATTATGCGACTAAAGATTTTAGCACTTTTGGCCTCCGCAGTCTTGATATCTGCTTGCGCTCAGGATCAGGACATATCGAGCGGGTCTAGTGGAACTGGTACTGTATCAAGTACCACTGGTTCATCCTCTGGCAGCGGGACCTCCGCTGGGGTAGGTTCATCTGCTCTAAAACCGGGTTCAAAAGAAGAGTTTATAGCCGAAGTTGGGGATAGAGTATTCTTTGGGTATGATAAATCAGATCTAACCCCATCCGCCCAATCAACACTCGATGGCCAAGCATTATGGCTTCAAAAATATCCGAGTGTGCGTGTAACAGTGGAAGGTCACTGTGATGAAAGAGGGACGCGTGAGTATAACTTGGCTCTAGGAGAACGAAGAGCAAGTTCCGTTAAAGACTATCTGGTCGCGCGTGGGATTGATGGTGGACGAATTAGCACAATAAGTTACGGTAAAGAGCGTCCAACCGCGCTAGGTAATAACAAAGGTTCATGGATGCAGAACCGCAGAGGTGTAACGGTCGTAGACTAGTTCACTTCTTGGTAAATTGTAGCAAGGGCGCCATCTAAATTAAAATCGGATGGCGCCTTAATTTCTACACATTTTAGAATTACAACAGCAGCAATTAGAGATTGTGCAAACTAGTAGTTGGCATCAGATTATGCGGAATAAACTATCGCAGAAAATAGCGTTACTTTGGCTTTTTACTTTTTTTATCCAGGCCGTTACACAAAATGCGGAAGCGCAATCTAGTTTAAACTCAGATATTGAAAACAGGCTAAAGCGTCTTGAACTAGAAATAAAAGATCTTCACATCCATCTTTTTTCAGAACAGCGATTAGACAGTGTTCCAAAAAAAATTACAAGAGATGACAAAGAAGCTAGGAGTAATTTAGGAAAACAAGTCTTTCCAAAAACAGATTCCATGGCGAGTACGATAGTTAAACTTCAAAACCTTGAAGCACTAGTTAGGTCACTTCAAGGTGTTGCTGAAGAGCTGAACAATCGGCTCGATAACTTAATTTCGGACCTGGATGCGCGTTTAGCGTCGTTGGAAGCAAAAAATTCATTAAAGGAAAACTCAGAACAAACCACGGGCATGCTTGACGATAAAAAATCGAATGGAAGTGAGATTGTCGCGTCCAATCAAGTTTCTAAACCCGGTGTTCTGGGGTATATAAGTCACGATGATCTTGCTAAAAAACAAATCCAATCTTCTAGTAATCCACAAGACGCAAGTAAGACGGCTAAACAAAACCGGAAGTCGTTATCAAGTATAAATGTGGGTTCTGCTAAAAAGTGGAATCGATTGTTGCCAGAAGGTGATGCCAAAACGCGATATAAATCCGCTTTTGGATATTTGCGTAAAAGAGAGTTTCAAAAAGCAGAGCTTGCACTGAAAGAATTTCTGACAACGCATCCCGACGACCCTCTAGTACCCAATGCTATGTATTGGTTAGGAGAGACATATTACACAAGAGGAAAATACGAAGATGCTGCCGAAATCTTTATTTCTGGGTACGAGCAGCACTCTAAAAGTTCTAAAACTCCGGATAATCTTCTAAAATTGGGGCTGTCACTTCTAAAATTAGAACGTCGAGCAGATGCCTGTATTGCTTTTGCGCAGCTATTATCAGAATTTCCAAATAGCTCCAAAAGCTTGACCCGCCGGGCGATAAATGAGCGTAAGCGCCATGGCTGTCCGGCATAAGAGCCTTGATCTTAGATAATACAAATAACCTCACCACTCAGCCGATAAATGATCATGAATTTCTAAATTTGATGCAGATGTCGAATGTAAATGGAAAATACCAGCACGTTGCCGTAGGCGTTTCGGGAGGTGCAGACAGTTTAGCTCTTTGTCTGCTAGCGCACAGTTGGGGGAAAGAAAATGGTGTCAAAATAACTGCATTAACCGTTGACCATGGTCTTAGAAAAGAGTCAGCAAGAGAGGCCGCGCAAGTGAAGAGTTGGCTGACGAAACGGGGAATTTCGCATGTGACACTTCTGTTAGATCAACCTTCTCCGCGCCATGGAATACAGGCCTTTGCACGTAAATGGCGATTTCAACTTCTTGGCGATTGGTGCAGAATCAACCTGGTAGATGTGGTGATGCTAGCTCATACGATTGAGGACCAGATGGAAACTATTTGTATGCGCATTTTAGCGCATAGTGGACCTGAAGGCTTAAGCGGAATGCGCCGTAACACCGTTGTTGGTGGCTTACGCATACATCGTCCTTTATTAAAAATTTCTAAAAGTCGACTGAAGCCCTAAACCTTGGGGGCTTGAAGATCACAGGCCCAAGAGGCGTCAGGCCTGAAGTCACAGGAAATGACATTCAACGGCTTTTCGCAACTGGTTTGGTCCGTTACATCAAAGTGGGGTATGATAAGCCCGTCGTCAAGGCTTCTAGCCACTGGAATCGTTATTCTTGCATGAAAAGGCATCGAAAAATCGAAAATATCTGGAAAACCTGATATTTCTTTTCTTTTGATCTTTCTCCACCCTTGCTCCCCTAGAGGTTCTACGATCAGCTTTTTATCAAAATTTTGGAATACTTCGAACCTGTTATCCCATCTACGTTTTTCGCCAGGCATTATAACAACTGACAGACATCTTCTTTTTATTTCTCGATAAATCCAAATTTTACCCACAATTGTCT
>CACHDV010000008.1:27500-41810 GCA_902578675.1 uncultured Alphaproteobacteria bacterium | reverse complement strand
TCAGCAATTTACCGCAAATTGGCTAAGATATTTGGTAGGATTACCAATGCACTGCGGATTGAGGAGTAACGTCAATGACTTTAGAAAGTGTACACGCTCTATCACACTCGATCCCATCTCGGAGTTTCTTTACTGGCGAATGAACTGGCATCTCGAACACCACATGTTCGCTGGAGTGCCTTGCTATAATTTAAAGAAATTACATAAATTGGTAGCACATGACATGCCTAGAGTTAGAACGCTAACTGGAGCTTGGCGCGAGATGATGGAAATAGCCCAAAAACAAAAGGTGGATCCTGCGTTTGAATTTGATACTCCTGTCCCACCGAAGAAAAACCACAACCAAGCAGTCCACAGAACCTCATCAGAATCAATAGGCGACCTTGCACCGCGGAGCCTCCAGTAAAAATCGATCTGAGAAATGCTTTTGTGTTTTTATTCTACAACGAACTTAGGAGGATGCTGCGTGATAATTTCCTCATTCAATTGTGCACCCCAACCTGGGCCGGACGGGGCCTGCAGGCAGCCATTTTTAAAGCTAGGGGACCAAGTAAGAATGTCATCTTTCCAGGGGACATCATCGATGTCGATCTCCATAACTCTAAAATTTGGGATCGCTGTACAAAAATGGGCGCTCATCAAACTTGACAAGTGTCCATAAAAATTATGGGGAGCGCAATTGACTTCATAAGCTTCTGCCATTCCTGCTATTTTTAAGCCTAACCAGGCTCCATTCCAAGGTATATCGATGATAGCTACATCAACTGCCGCGTTTTCAAAGAAAGGTCTAAACTCTCTAAGACCGTATAATGACTCACAAGACGCAATCGGGGTCGCGATACGTTCTCGAATTGCTGCAAGAGCTACAGGGTCATATAGATCAATCTCGATCCAAGTCAGGTCAAGATCATCCAGCTCCGTCGTTACCTGACGGTAACCCTCTGGTTTGAAATTAAAATTTAGATCAAGCCTAACGCCAACATCTGGTCCTGCCCCTTCCTGCATTGCAATTAATTGATCCCTTAATTGTCCAATTAGTGATGACGGTACATTTAAATCGGGCCATCCTGGGCGGCCGGCCGTGCCCGGCATGTAAAGACTAGCTCCAACATCTTCATTGAAAGTAATCATATTAGTCTTTAAACCCAAAAAACCTTGATCCTTAACTCGCTTACCAAGGTTAAATAAGTCTTCCGTTTTTCGTATAGCTTCTACCCCACATAACTCCGCAATTTCAGGGCGCCATATGTATGTGCCGCAATGGCTCCAATATACCGGTATTTCTTTCCGAATAGCACCGCCCAAAATATCGTAGACTGGTATATTTAGCGCTTGCCCTTTGATATCCAGCAGCGCATTTTCTATAGCGGCAATGGCTTGCTGATTTACCCCACCGGGCGCTTGCCGCGTAGCAGCATAAAGACACTGATGTATATGTTCGTGTGCGAGTGGATCCATATCTTTTACGCGTTCTACCAATCGCCGAATGATACCTGACAACCCTGGACTGCCATAACATTCATTGTACTCAGAAATACCAGTGATATTTTCATCGGTCAGCAACTTTAAAAAGCTAAAGTCTCGCCAACCAGCGTTACAATGTAATATTTCACATCCGACAATACGCATTTTTATAATCCTTTAGGTGTTTGACTTACTTACCCAACAAAAAGCTCTGATTGTTTCACCCATCTACAGGACAGGAGCATTGCGGGCGGCGACATCCGCCGGTGACATGACATCTTTGTCTAATGTCACCCTCCAACGCTTTGTGAACCTTATTTCAGGCATTTTCCCATCACTTTTTTCACCATTTACAAGAAAGCCTTCATAACCTCTTGTCATAACATCATTACAACGGTCAACATAGATGGGAAATCCTCCAATATATGGCATAAACACCCTTGGACGTCCCTCGATATTGGCTCCGACGTACCAAGAACTGCAAGTTGAGCGGAGCGAAACTTTGGATACTTCCGTGACGTGCTCGACCCAATCATCCTCAAATGATGTAATTGGTTCGATTGTTTTGGCTCCCGTTCTCACAATATTATTGACACAGTCTGCTATCCAATCGACATGCTGTTCTATGGATTGAATCATACTTGCTAAAACTGAAGGACTCCCAGGACCGGTTATCATAAACAAGTTTGGAAAACCGGAAGTGGCAAGACCCAGATAAGTTCGGGGACCCGCCTCCCATTTTTTTGCTAAAGAAATTCCATTTCTGCCTAGAATATTTATTTTCTCGAAAGATCCTGTCATTGCCGCAAACCCTGTAGCAAAAACTACGGAGTCAAACTTATATTTCAAATCCTTTACAAACAGACCATCTTTATCAAATTCCCTTATAGGGTTTGTTGATATATCGACCAGACGAACATTTTCCTTGTTAAAGGTTTCAAAATAACCTGAATCGACGCACAACCGTTTGCAACCAAAAACATTTGTAGGACATAGTAATTCCGCCGTTTTCTGGTTCTTTACAATACGTCTAATTTTATTCCTTGCAAATTCCGCTGCCGTTTCATTGGCGTCGGAATCGAATAGAAGGTCACTGAAAGCACCGAGGAATGGAAGCCCTCCCCGATCCCAAAACTCTTCGTAAATCTTATCCCGTTCTTCCTTTCGTGGTTCAAGAGCAGGCTGGAAATTAAATGGAAACATTACACCAGAAGGTCTCCCACGCGCCTGTGCGCGTAACTTTGAATAGTCTGCTTTAATCTTTTTTTGATATTCGGAATCCATCTTCGAATTCCAAGCAGGGACAGAATAGTTAGCCGTTCGCTGAAAGACCGTTAAAGACTTGGCTTGTTGGGCGATTAGAGGGATTGATTGGATCGCCGATGAACCTGTTCCAATTATGGCGACATCTTGTCCCGTAAAATCAACTCCGTCATGTGGCCATTCGCCTGTATGAAATTGTTGCCCCTTAAACTTAATTAAATTCTTAAATGCTGGCCGATTAGCCGAGGAAAGGCAGCCGACTGCCAGGACACAGAAACGGGCGGTCACAGTATCATCTCTATCCGTTGAGATTATCCAGTGATTTTCATCTTCATCAAATATTGAGGAAATAACGCGAGTATTAAAAATGATATCGCTACGTAATTTAAATTTTTCTGCAACGTATCCAGCGTATCTCAAAATTTCCGGTTGAGGCGCATATTTTTCGGACCATTCCCATTCCTGCTCAAGCTCCTCGCAAAAAGAGTAGGAATACTGCATACTTTCAACGTCGCAACGCGCTCCCGGATATCTATTCCAGTACCATGTTCCACCGACGTCACCACCCGCTTCGAAAACTTTTACCTTTAATCCAAGTTCACGCAGGCGATGAAGCATATACATCCCTGCGAAGCCCGCGCCAACAATCACGGCATCATATGAAGTTGCGATTGGAGTATTCTGTTTTTCTTCTTTTTTTTGGTTACGAATATTTTTCATAATAAACACCCATTCCGAAATGGATTTTTATCCCGATCAGTCCGTTTGTCTCGAGAGGTCCAATAAAATATTTGACTATCATTATTCATCCTCAAGCTCATCAAGAAACTCTTCAATTAAGTTGTTTGGCGCTTGTATAGTGTGTTCCTTTCCGGGAAAGTTGCCTTTTTTAACATCATCGATAAACTCTTTGAAGCCAGCCACTCGCTCTGCCTGCATTTCTTGTTTCATCTTGTAGAGGTTTTTATACTGCTTTGAGTGTCGCGGATATGGAGGCGGATTATTACCCAGTATATCCTCCGCAAAAAGAAATTGGATATCGCCTCCACCTCCGCCGCCAATTGAAGAAGTTAACAAGCTTGTTCGTTGACTGATTTCAATTAATAACTGTTCAGGAATTACCTCTACCTCGACTGCATAGGCACCTGCTGCCTCTAGGGCCTTTATTTCCTTATAGACCCATAATGCCTCATCAAGCGTCTTTCCAACAGCACGGAGTCCACCGGTCCAGGTGCTCTTCCGCGGCACCAAACCAGCGTGCCCTTGTATCGGAATGCCTGCCTCGGCAGCAGCTTTAACAAAACGTGGGCTCCATTGGCACATAATCGCGTCAGCTCCTATCGACATCGCCTGATAACCTAATCTTATAGCCTCCGTCTCACTCGCTGCCGCAACCAATGGCACCGAAAAAGCCATAAACGTGTTTGGGGCGGCTTGTCTTATGGCAGCAGCTAATTCTGGTTGGGTTGGATCAAATCTGGCTTTCATCGTATCTATGCCCGCCTCTTCTGCTGCAGAAGCTTCTTCAGGAGAAAAGGGCAGTGTTTCAGTCAACACTTTTTTGCCCTTACAGTCACGGAGATCTTTTACTGTGTAATTACGTGTGCCGTATGCACCACCTAGGGTCATAATGCGCTTTAACCCATCTTTTTCGACTCCACGTTTTGGGATACCCCCATCACCCGTCGCATGACTTGCCATAAAAACATCCTTCTCTGTCTTTATTATAGATAGTTTTCAAAAATCCAGGCTATAATTCAACTGTATTCAGTTTGTATTGCAAAATTTTCATTTGAAAAAAGGAAAAAAATCACATGTCTAGGCGCGGGTTGGATTTTGGAATTTTTTTGGCCCCCTTTCATCGTCTTGGTGAAAACCCTACGTTGGGCTTTGCCCGAGATTTGGAGTTAATAGAGTGGCTGGACCATTTAGGCTATGATGAGGCGTGGATTGGTGAACATCATTCAGCAGGTTGGGAAACAATAGCGGCACCAGAGATTTTTATGGCAGCTGCTGCAGAACGAACCCGTCATATACGCTTAGGCTCGGGCGTTACGAGCCTTCCATATCATAATCCATTTATGGTTGCGCAGAGATTTGTGCAACTCGACCACATGACCAGAGGTAGAACAATGCTTGGCTGTGGTCCAGGTGCATTAACATCCGACGCATATATGCTGGCCATCGACCCGGTGACACAAAGAAATAGAATGGTTGAGTCGCTAGATACAATCGTAGAGCTCTTAAAGTGCGAAGAACCAGTTACGAAGAAAACAGATTGGTTTGAGTTAAGGAATGCCCGATTACACTTGGCTCCATACAGTGATCCATGCTTTCCGATTGCGGTAGCCAGCACCATTACGCCGTTTGGCATGACTGCTGCTGGTCGCCACGGTGTGGGAGTTCTATCTATTGGTGCCGGACTTCCAGGCGGACCAGAAGCACTTGCAAAACAATGGCAGATTGCTGAAGAAACAGCAGCAGAGCATGGCGTTAAAATGAATCGTAAAAACTGGCGGGTCGTCGTCGTCATGCATATTGCAGAGGAAAAAGAACAAGCTTTAAAAGAAATCCATGCGGGTGAAAGAAAGGAAACCCTATCTTATTTTGCTGACACGCTAGGCCGTCCCCCTGGACGCTCAGAAGACCCAATCAGAGATGGTGTTAAAATGGGAACAACTTTAGTTGGTGATCCCGAAACCGCGATAAAGGGGATAGAGCATCTTATCAAACTTAGTGATGGTGGCTTTGGTGGCGTAATGTTTCGCGCTCATGAATGGGCAAACAGGGAACAAACCATGAGAAGTTATGAACTTTTCGCACGTTATGTTGCTCCACACTTCCAAGGCTCGATGGAAACCCTGTATTCTTCAAATAAATTTACGCGCGAAAACAGACTTGAAGTCGTTGGCAGAAATGTCGAGGCTGTACGAAGAGCATTCACTGATACTGGACGAGATGTCCCAGATGCATATCGAGAGCGAACATTAGGCATTTTAGACGTTGAGTCGGAAACAACTAAAGGATCGAAAACAAAAAAAGTCAGGAAGAAAGCAGGTTAAGCAACTTACTTCAATGCGAAGTGAACTGCATATTTTTTACAAAACCAGTAGTGAATGAAAGGGTGTCATCAGTATCGGAACTTATTAAAATGTGTGACACGCTTTTGGGCTCGCCACCAAAGGCATCTTTGTAGTCCGCCACAATATCTACTTTTTCTTCTAGCCAAGAACCTAATCTGCTTCGGTTATTCCGTTTGATAATCATTTTGTGCTGAGCACCGCCAAAAGGGCTTTCAATTACTTTCCCTTTTGATTCGCTTGATGCCCAGACGTACGATAATACACGCCCTGGCACCTCGCTGCCGTACCTAAATTCTAACAAAGGCCGCAATGCACGTTCACCCATAGAAGCATTCTGATAATCAAAGGGAAAGGTAATATAGACTGCCAGTGGCCGGTCATCTTTACCCTTCCTTGCTAGATCCGACGCCGCGGGGGGAACAGCCAATTTCCATTCCCAAGATAGAAATTTCTTCTTTGTAATATCGATCTTCAAAGAACGTTGTATCATCGATACTGCAGAATCTGAATCGACTTGAATACAATCCTGACCACATCTGGAGAAGCGATTTGATTTTTTATCTAAAAATTGGATTTCACGCCAGCCCAATTTCTCAACTGATTCACTGATCTCAGCAAAACCTGACTTCAAATCGCTAATATTATATTGCACAAAAAAAACTAGGCCTGCGATAATATACCGGCGTGGGGTCAGTCTTTTTATTTTAAAAAATTTAAAATATTTCATCTGACAAGGATAATGGATCGTTCTGATCCTAGCGGTTGCCAATCTAGTTTATTTTGTATTGCGCCCATACAGAGACAACTCAACTGCTTCAAATTCAAGTCCATCACCCGTAAAATCGTCAAACATGAAATCGTCAGATTTGGATTTTGACTTAAGCATCTTACCTTCGGGCCCTCGCATCAATTCGTTAGCCTCTGAATACTCCCTTTCCAGTCGTTCAACTTGGTCTGGATCCAATTTCTGAACGGCACAGGGAACACCCTTCATGTGAGGTATACCTTGCTCTATATCAATTAATTCTGGGTCATCGTCTGTTGTAATCCTAGCATCGCAGAAATCCCACATACCCGCCATCTTTTCTAACCCTCTTTCAGACTCTGGCATCCACCAACCATGTGGAACCCGCACCAGACCCTTCGGCATACTCGTCCGAGTATAAACTCTTCCCATAACACCACCCACTTTTGTCTTCACTCTCGCCCAATTTCCATCTGATAGCGATAACGCTTGCGCATCTTCTGGGCTCATAAAGAAAGATTGGCTAGGTGCCCGTTGTCTCAATTCGGGAACATGTCGCATGCCTGTTCTGAAATACTCATCGTCTGGCAGGCCGATGAACATTCTTAAGGGAAGTTCCGCGGTTGGTGCCGCTGCTTCTCTATAATAAGGAAGCGGGTCAAAGCCAAGATCCTCTAAAGTCTTAGAATATAATTCCACTTTACCTGATGGCGTTGCAAAACCAGTCTTTAGATATTTCCGCTCATCTTGGAACTCGGCCTGACCACGATAAAGATTAGGCATCCGCCCTGACGCAACGACTTGATCCCAAGTCATGCCACTCGGTTCCAAAGCATAATTTATTAGTTCCTCTTGCGTTTTCCATGGGAATACATCTTCAAGTCCCATCCTCGATGCAAGCATATGCCAGAATGTGGCGACGTTTTTACATTCACCCGGCGGCTCTATAGCTTGCTCGCTTATTCCTTGCTGCATACTAGGCCTTTCAAGCCAGGAATCTCCCGGTAAAACATAGTCAGAAATATCCGCCGTCGGTGTCATTGCATGCTCGAATGAAACAATTAACTCTTGGTTCATCAAGGCTTTATAAACCCTGTCCGTATTGGCATAAGCCATCAGCGCGTTATTTGCCATAGCGAAGAACGCTTTTACTGGATAAGGGTCACTATCTGCCATCGCTTTAAAAACGGCCATTGGATTTGCCATATAACACCCATTAACAAGGTTTGCATATCTTATACCCCATACTTTTTCTGTAGCATCGCCTAACGCCTCCATCCCACGGTATGTAAATACAGGGAAGTCCTGGCTGCCGAGCTGTTTAGATTTTTGCTTTTCAGATAATAAATCATGCCTTTCAATTTCGCTGGCGGACCGAATAGAAGGATTAAAACCGATGAAGCGATCTCCTCCCTTAATATCGATGTTACCGGTAATAGCTCGCAAAATGCACTGAAGGCGTATTGCGGAGGTACTTGACACTTGCTGATCGGTGATAGGTGACCATGGTATGGTCGCCGGCCCTGCGGTTGCGTACATACGCGCCGCACTTCGAATCAACTCTTCATCCACACCTGTCACTTCTGCGACACGGCGGAGTGGGTATTCGTTCAACCGGTGAACAAATTCTTCAAAACCTACGGTCCAATTTCGCACAAAATCCTTATCATATAACTCTTCATCTACGATGACTTTTAGCCATCCAAAAGTCATTATCGCGTCAGTTCCCGCTCGCAGCGGCAACCAAATATCTGCCACCTCTGCGTTTTCGCTTTTCCGCGGATCCAAAACAATAAGTCTAGCACCTTTTGCTTGCCGCATTCTTATAGATTTGTATTCCATTGTCCAACTATGACGACGGGGGTCATGACCAAATAAAACGATACAGTTTGAGTTCAAAATGTCGTCCCGTGGGTACCAGCCATAAACCAAACGATTTACCGCCGCTGTATTCCCCATGCAATACGCTACCCCGCTTATCCAATTAGGTGAACCAATATGATTCATAAAGCGCCGTGCTAATCCCCCATCGGATAGACCTGTGGCTCCACTTTGCCCCACCGCAAAAGCTTCTGGTCCATACTTATCAATCACATTTTGCAGTTTTGAGGCTATACCATCCATGGCCTCCTCCCAAGAAATGCGCTTCCATTTTCCTTCGCCACGCGAACCTATTCGTTTTAGAGGATGTAAAAGTCTGCTCGGATGAGCGAATGATTTTGGTGCAAAAGCCCCCTTCATGCATAACACATCTTTCAAAAGCGGATGATCGCGCGTCGTAACCTTTACAGCCTGCCCATCGTCTACCTTGACCGCCACTGGGCAAAAACCGTCACAACTTGTACAAACTACGTTTTTGAGTGTTTGTTCTTGATCAATTACTGCTTTAGATTGACCGTCCGGCATAACAAATTCCCCTGAGCTTTATAAATTCAATGCTGTCAGCATATCCGATCAACTTGTTCTCACTGAATACAAAAATCTCGTTGGAGAGCTTTTTTAATCATTAATCTTATTTTTGATTAAGCAAATACTATTTCTACTGTATAACAATTACGTGACTTTAATCTTTAATGGACCTCTTCTAAAGACTTTCAAAATGACACCAGCAATACAAATAGACTCGATCAACGGATTTAAAAAATTCAACACCAGAGCAGCCAAAGCAACCGAAAAAATCTCGGGAAAGGGCTATTCTGTGGTAAACAACAGCGAACTCACCTCATTACCAGAAGCTCCCGCGGGAGCCGTTTTTAATGCTGAAGAGCAAGAGAAATATAGAAAATTTAAGGAGGAAAGGCGAGGTGCTGCTGACTACATGAACCTAGAAGGCGAATTCAGCAAATATCTTGAGGACGTTTACTCTGCCCCTCCCGTTGAGCGTGAAAGCCTGATGGATGAATGCGAAATCGTCGTAGTGGGAGCCGGCTTTGCTGGCTTACTATTGTGGTACAAGCTACAACATGCAGGCTTCAAGGATGTCCGATTTTGTGAAAAAGGCGGCGATGTTGGAGGTACCTGGTATTGGAACAGATATCCTGGAATAGCTTGTGATGTCGAGTCCTATAGTTATTTACCATTGTTAGAAGAGATGGGCTATTTCCCTACAATGAAATTCGCCGCAGGCTTTGAAATCATGGAATATTGCCAAAATATGGCGGAAAAATACGGCTTTTATGACAGATGTCTCTTCCACACTACTGTAGAAGAAACGGCATGGAATGAAGCTACAAAACGTTGGACAGTTAAAACCGACCGTGGAGATGCTATGCAAGCGCGTTTTGTAGTGCTTGCAAATGGCATACTCACCACTCCAAAACTCGCTCGCATTAAGGGAATGGAAAATTTTCGGGGAACAGCGTTTCATACATCGCGCTGGGATTACAATGTAGATCTAACTGGGAAGCGTGTCGGTATTATTGGGACCGGTGCAACCGCTGTACAGGTTATCCCTGAAATAGAGAAGGTTGTTAAAGAACTATTCGTGTTTCAAAGAACGCCATCGTCTATCGATGTGAGAGACCAGCGCGCAACCACCCAAGAAGAAATAAATACTTGGTCCAAGGAACCAGGATGGGCGAGGGCTCGGCGTGAAAGGCTCGCTATGATTTCTTCTGGTAGAACGGCATTAAAAGGGAATGACGACTTTCTTTCTGGTAAAGTGGACTACTCCAAACAACGAAAACAACATACGACTGAATTATCTCAAGAGGAGCTTATTCAAAAGCAGTTAAATACCAACTTTAGGATCATGGAACAAATACGAGCACGCGTTGATCAAATAGTAAAAGATCCAAAAACCGCTGCTGCCCTAAAACCATATTACCCCTATGGGTGCAAACGACCATGTTTTCATGATGAATATCTCCCAACATTCAATAAAAGTCATGTCACCTTAGTTGACACTGCACCGCTAGGTGTAACAGAAATTAACGAGCGTGGCGTAGTTCATGAGGGCAAAGAGTACCCACTTGATGTGCTAATTTATGCTACCGGTTTTCAGTGGATGGCTACATCAACTTTCAATATGATTACCGGACCGGATGGGCAAACCCTTCAAGACAAATGGAAACGAAATGGGACCAAAACTTTTCTCGGTTTGCACAGCCATGGTTTTCCTAATTTATTCATTATTTCAGGCCCACAAGGGGGTGGAGGCCAATTTAACTTTACCCGAGTAATCGACGCACACGCAGATTATGTTGTATGGATGCTTAAAACTCTAAAAGATAAAGGTGCAACGACTGTAGATATTAAAGAGGATGCCGAAAACTCCTACGCCGCACATTGTCGGGAAGCAGATATAAACACTCAACCTTTAAGGGACTGTATTTCATATTATAATGGACATGGTGATGGCGAACCCGGCAGCCTTGCATACTATGGCGGCGCAAAGAAATGGCATGAAAAAAGACAAGAAGCCCAAGAAAGTATGGACGCTTATATTTTTGGAGAAGGCACTTAACAATTATTTACGATAGACAGGACTCATCGTTTTGATTGGTTGCTGAGAAGGTGCGCCTTTTGATGAAGTTAGGATATAAATGACTTTGCAACTTTGGGGGCGCCCATCTTCAGCAAGAACACAAAAGGTTATTCTTGCCCTTTCAGAATTAAACTTAGCTTATGAGTTTATAAAGGCGAGCGCCACAATGGGGCCAAAGGGATCCATTAGTAGAGGAAAAACTCCTTATGGCATTGTCGACACAAAAGAATATCTCGAAAAAAACCCAAACGGTACAATACCGACAATCAACGATGCAGGGTTCGTCCTTTGGGAGTCAAACGCTATCGTTCAGTACCTAGGAATGAAATACAATCCTAAGTTATTTTATGATGCAAATATCGAAACTTTCTGCTCAGCATCACGATGGATGATGTGGGAGAATAACCAACTCATCCCGCCAATGCACGATTTGGCGAAGCATCTTTATCGTCTGCCAGAAAATCAAAGGGATGAGGATGTGATCAGAAAATCCAAAGAGAAATTATTCCTTGAATTCCAAAAGGTAGAAGTACAACTATCAAAAACCAGGTTCATTTCTGGAGACCAATGGTGCATGGGCGATATACCTATGACGATACGATGCCATCGTTGGAATATATTGGCCAAACCATTTGCCGACTTTCCCAATCTCTTAAGATATTATCAAGAACTTAGTGCACGCCCATCATTTAATACTATAAGCGCCCCAGAGCTTCACACAGCTGGATAGTTCATTTCGAAAGTTTAGAAAAAACCTGCACTGAATTTTCCATCATAAATCGTTTACAGAACACGGAGGCATATTGACCGAAGAAGAAAAAATGCGGTGGTTCCTTTTAAGAGCTTCAATCGTAGTAGGGGACCGAGTACAGCACTTTGACGATATTTTGGAGGATAAGTTTTTTAAAGCATTGGAAAGCCTTTTTTTCGAAAAAGATAACCCATTAGAAACTAGAGATGAAGAATTTGAGGATTTATTTAGATTTGTGACAGAAGCACCTGATCGAGGAGCCTAGCTCTCTCTGATGAGCAAAAATTGAAAGCATCAAACACCTTGTTGTTTAAAAGGACGATACAAAAAATATTTTTTCTACCCCATGACAACTAGTTTTATTTTTTTTGGATCTTTAACTATACAAGCTGTTAATTGAAAATCTTCAGAAACAGTCTAGTTATCCATAATAGCAATGACTGCGATTATTTTATATTGATCGATTTACTATTAAATAAAACTTTGTTTCTAGAGCATAATCATAGAGGTTTGGGTAGCATAGTGCCTGAAGGTCATACAATTCACAGAGCAGCGCGCGACCACCGCCGTATATTCGCAAAGTACACTCTAGAAGTGGAGTCACCTCAAGGGCGCTTTTCTAAGGGTGCGTCTATCCTAAACGGCCAATTCTGTTTGACCGTTGACGCGTTCGGCAAGCATCTTTTGTACCGCTTTAACAACCATCTCGCGCTCCATGTTCACCTTGGTCTTTTTGGCCGCATTAGGAAACATAAGTTGCCTCTGCAGAAACCACGAGGTGCTGTACGCGTTCGTTTGATTGGGAAAACGCATGCGGTCGACATAAATGGTCCAACTATTTGCCAGGTTCTGGATAGCAATGCGGTAACAGCGCTAATCAACAGGATAGGTCCCGACGTTCTACGGTCTGATTCTAATCCAGACCTTGCTTTTGCTAAAATAGCAAAGAGTAAAGCTCCGATAGGTCAGCTGATTATGAATCAGTCCGTAATGGGTGGCATCGGGAATATCTACAGATCCGAGATTCTTTGGCGACAATCAGTCCACCCCGAAACACCAGGTAGGGAAATTAGCCGCGAGACATTCGACCAAATATGGGCTGACGCCAAAGCGCTACTTAAAATCGGGGTTAAACACAATGCTATCATTACTGTAGACGGGGCACACCCGTCCAAAACGAAATACAAAGAGCGCGTCAATATCTTTGCAAAAAAGCAGTGTCCAAGTTGCAAAAACGAAATACGTTGCTTCGATATTAGTGGCCGCCGTGCGTTTGTTTGCGATATCTGCCAGGTGAAGAAAACTAAATATCAATAATATCATTGAGACCTATAATGATTTGCTTATTGACCGAAATAACTTAATTACTCGCCTTGCAACAAAACAGAAAGAGCATATCCATCAAAATTTTTTGGCAGAGTATGTCTGAATTAAGCTACGTTGGGGCAGTGAGATGCGAGGCTTAGTTGATTCTATTGTATTTTGAAAAAAATAATATTGGTTGCGGGGGCAGGATTTGAACCTGCGACCTTCAGGTTATGAGCCTGACGAGCTACCGGGCTGCTCCACCCCGCGTTAATATCAGTGGCTCTAAACTTATGCTTTGATTTCGGAAAAAATGACATTTTCGTACATGAGAATAAACTGACTTCTTTGGCCTGGCAGCGACCTACTCTCCCGCGCCTTAAGACGAAGTACCATCGGCGCTGAGGGTTTTCACGACCGAGTTCGGGATGGGATCGGGTGCGGGCCCCTCGCCATAACCACCAGACCAAAGAAATCAGCTTCTAATGACAAAGACAGCTTTGAGAACACATCAATACCCGATGCTTATCCGCATATGAGTAAATCAAGCCGATCGAACGATTAGTACTGGTAAGCTTCACGTGTTGCCACGCTTCCACACCCAGCCTATCAACGTGGTGGTCTACCACGGTTCTCAAGTGAGACCTAGTTTTGAGGGGGGCTTCCCGCTTAGATGCTTTCAGCGGTTATCCCGTCCGCACTTAGCTACCCTGCTGTGCCGCTGGCGCGACAACAGGTCCACCAGAGGTGCGTCCATCCCGGTCCTCTCGTACTAGGGACAGCTCCTCTCAAGTCTCAAACACCCACGGCAGATAGGGACCGAACTGTCTCACGACGTTCTAAACCCAGCTCACGTACCACTTTAATCGGCGAACAGCCGAACCCTTGGGACCTGCTCCAGCCCCAGGATGTGATGAGCCGACATCGAGGTGCCAAACACTCCCGTCGATGTGAACTCTTGGGGAGTATCAGCCTGTTATCCCCGGCGTACCTTTTATCCGTTGAGCGATGGCCCTTCCACGCGGGACCACCGGATCACTATGGCCGACTTTCGTCTCTGCTCGGCCTGTCGGCCTCGCAGTCAGGCAGGCTTATGCCATTGCACTCAACAGCTGATTTCCGACCAGCTTGAGCCTACCATCGCGCGCCTCCGTTACTCTTTGGGAGGCGACCGCCCCAGCCAAACTACCCACCATGCAGGGTCCCGGACCCG
>CACHDV010000008.1:0-22500 GCA_902578675.1 uncultured Alphaproteobacteria bacterium | reverse complement strand
ACGAGTAACGTGAATGTTTAACGCTTCCCCATCCTCTTCAACCCTCCGTCTGCGTCTGTTCTGCTGGAGGCTCTCAAGTTCCTCGATTGAACTTATACCCACGCATAGCTTAATTAAATTTACAGCCACTATATGATCCCATACGGAAGATAACCTAGGTGTTGCCACCAAATGATTATTAAAGGTGTCAATACGATAATACTTAGTATTGCTATTAAAGAAGTCACTTTGATACCCACCGCCATCGGCACACCTGCAAGTTGCATCCCCACGATAATTGGGGGCACTTGATAAGGCAGCCAAACAGTAGAGAAACCGATCACCTGGGTCATTACAACCGTTTTCAACGGTAAACCTGATGCAGCCTGGAGCTCTGGCGCCAGAGGTATCATTATCGCCGGCACGCCGGGCATTGTTGAAAAAAAACTTAAGAGCATAGATATGCCGCTGAGAACGATAAAACCACTCAGTGGACTATCCGGGGATAGATTTGACGCCTCAATCATTACTTCGCTTAAATAGTTGCCAAGACCGCTATCTGCAACAACCGCGCCGATGCCTATTATACCAGCCACATAAAGTAAGGGTCCTATCGCAACTTTCTCTTTAAATTCCGACGGAGAAACAACACCAAATTTAGGGAATAAGCATGCTATACCGATGGCTAATGAGACCCAAGCAGGCGTGATGCCATGAACGGCATCGGTTGCCCATAGTAAAAGAGCACACATGAGCAAAATTAGGATGCGCCTCTCGTCTTTGACTAGTTGGGTTTTTGATTTTTTTATCGATCGTGTGTCGCCTATTGGAGTGTTAACTTTAGATTTCTCCGGTTTGAATAGGTAGACGACGACCCCCCAAATTATTATAGCCTTTAAAAGTCCTAAAATGGGAAAATGGAGTAAGAAATATTCAAAGTACCGTATTGGCGTATTCAAAAATGTTTCTGAAGCCCCCATGAGAACATTGTTCGGTACATTAGCGGGCAAAACAGAAGTAGAACACAAATATGCTGTTAGCACCGTTGCCATAACAAGCCCGTTTGCCTGTTTACTCCCTCGCAAATATCCCATTTGATCAGAAATCGATATGATTATAGGTATTAGAAGAACTACTCGACTTAAAGTCGATGGCATCAAAAAAATGAGAATACCATTTATAAACACTATTGTCGCAACAACCCACATGTAAGAGCCACTCACATAGGATATCAAGCCCCGTGCTATACGATTACCTAGCCCTGTCGTTTCTACTGCGGCCCCAATTATTAATCCGCCAAAGACTAACCAGAAGGCTCCTGAAACGAACCCCGAAAAAACGATTTGGGGTGGAGCAACCTCCATCAGCATAGTAAGCAAGAAAAAAATAAGGATGGTTATCTGTTCTGGTATCACACCCGTTGCTAAAGCTCCGACCACAAGTAAGACCAGTACAGCTGACGATGTTAGTTCATCTGAAAAACCAAAAGGCTCGGTAACAAGAATAAAAATTGAGATTAGGGCAATAAGCCCGAATATAAAAAAACGTACCGGGGGTAAACCTTTTTTCTCTTTATCAAGTTTGGTTAACACTTTTAAAAGCCAACTAGCGCCATTAATTAATTTCGGCAGGGGTAAATTTTAATAATATCTCACCCTCTTCCACAATATCTCCTTCAGCAAAAAAAACCGTTTCGACAACACCTGGTTTTGTGGCTCTAATCGGGTTTTCTATTTTCATAGCTTCCAGAATAACAAGAATAGTGCCCGCGGCGACCTCTATTCCAGCATGCACATTAACTGATATAATTTTAGCGGGCATCGGTGCTGCAAAACTCATTTCGTCTAAAGCGTCGGTGTTACTGGTAGTAGCTTTCCGCGGAGAAACAAAAGAGAGCGTTCGCTCTTTTAAGAAAAAAGTAATATGCTTTAAATCCGCGTAAAAATTGATGCTTTTATTTTTAATCTCTATGATTCGCAATAACGAACCATAATGTTGAGAAGCCCAACGAATGGTCGGCATGAGCATTTTTGTTTTGAAGGGCCTTAAAATTTGAAAGTGCTTTTTTTCAATAGATACCAAAAACGATTTTATTTCGCCATTGTAGGATAAATCTATTTCAAAAAGGCCCGGACCATTAACGCGCCAGCCAGCTTTGTCATCCCATGGATTTAGATTTTTGTTATGAGGGTCAACGATATCCATGTGCTCCTCAAATCTTTGCTTGAGCAGGAGAAAAGCTGCCAAGGCCTGATAACGTTGATCGGGATCTCCATTAGGTTTTAAAAGTGAGTTAGCATTCTCATCGACAAATCCTGTGTGTAAATTTGCAGACTGGAATTTAGGATGCCCAAGCGCGTGAATAAGGAATTGCTTATTTGACTCGAGACCATCAATTTCTATTTCCTCAATCGCATGTAAAAGTTTTGAGCGAGCAAGCTCTCTGGTGGCATCATGAGCAGTAAGTTTGGAGATCATGGGATCATAGTATATTGAAACTGAATCACCACTCCTAACGGCAGTATCCACACGAACTTCCTCCAAAGGTAGTTTTAGGTGCTTGATAACGCCCGCCTGAGGCTGGAAGGTGATCGGATCTTCCGCATATAGTCTTGCCTCTATAGCATGCCCGTTTTGAGTTATCTCTTGTTGAGTCAGTGGTAACGTCTCGCCATTTGCTATTCTGATCTGCCATTCCACAAGATCGACGCCGCTAATCGCTTCCGTAACCGAGTGTTCAACCTGTAGTCTCGTATTCATTTCGATGAAGTAGAATTGATTAGCATCCGCTATAAACTCTATTGTCCCAGCTCCAACATAATTTATAGCGCGCACGGCGGCTAATGCTGCCTCAAATAACTTTTTGCGTGTCTCGATCGATAGATTTGGTGCAGGCGCTTCCTCAATAACTTTTTGATATCGTCTTTGTACTGAACAATCCCTTTCAAAAAGGTGAACAATATTCCCTTTCTCATCGGCAAATATTTGAACCTCTATGTGGCGCGGTTCGGTTATGAATTTTTCTAACATCAGATGATCATCAGAAAACGCCGCCTTAGCTTCCCTCTTAGACGAGTTTACCGCAGTCTCTAGGTCGTCAAGACTTTGTACTATACGCATCCCCCTTCCACCCCCACCCGCACTTGCTTTCACAAGTACCGGAAAACCTATTTCATTAGCTTTTTGCGATAGATATGAAACCTCTTGTTCTTCGCCATGATAGCCAGGAACTAGCGGCACACCTGCCGATTCCATAAGTTTTTTGGCTTTTGATTTGGACCCCATAACCTCAATTGCTGTCGCCGGCGGCCCAACAAAAATAATTTTTGCGGCAGCACATTCCTTTGCAAATACTGGATTTTCAGATAAAAACCCATATCCGGGGTGTATCGCGTCACTCTCTGATTCGATTGCCGCGCTTAGAACTTTATCTATTTCTAGATACGAGTCTGCTGAACTTGTTCCACCTATAGCAACCGCCTCATCGCAAGCTTCAACATGCAAACCATCCCGATCCACATCAGAATAAATCGCCACAGTTCGAATACCCATTCTACGTGCTGTGGACGCAATTCTACAGGCAATCTCCCCTCTATTTGCTATAAGTAGTTTTTTAAACATTACTGTTTACTATCTTTCGCAACAGGCCATATTACTCTGAACAAGTTATGAGCGTTGATAAACGAAAAGCCCGGAAAACAAAATACCTTACTAAATTTTGTTTTTAAACTATTAGAAACGTTGTCTTTACCGTATATCAATCCCTATACATCGCAAAATGATTACGTCCAAAATTATTGAACCGAAGCCTCAAAAACAAATGGCGACTAAAATACACAACCGGAAAGAGTATCGGCTACCAGGGCGCGAGGATTGGGCAACAATCCAGACTTTATTACCCTATCTCTGGCCAAAAAACGAAATAGATGTCAAAGCCCGTGTGCTGGCTGCACTGCTTTGTCTGGGCATCTCAAAACTTGCGACAGTTTTGGTCCCAGTATTTTACAAGGAGGCAGTTGATCTTATTTCAACCGATGGAAACTTCCTCCTGACTTCATTAATTTGGATATTGATAGCCTATGGAACAGTTCGAGTAGCACAGCAAGGCTTTGCAGAATTGCGAGAGTTCTTTTTTGCTCGTGTTGGCCAGAGGGCTATAAGAAAGGTTGCTCTTAAAACATTTCGGCACCTCCACGCGCTATCTTTGCGATTTCATTTAGATCGTCAAACTGGTGGACTTTCCCGGGCAATTGAAAGAGGCATCAAAGGAATAGAGTTTTTACTCAACTTTATGCTTTTTAATATAATTCCTACTATCATGGAAATTTGCTTGGTTTGCGGAATTCTCTGGGTCGTTTTTGATTTCTGGTATGCTCTAATCATTTTTGCAACTGTATCAATCTATATAATGTTCACGTTCTCCGTTACAGAATGGCGAATGAAGTTTCGACGAAGAATGAACGAGATGGACAGCCGAGCCAACACTCGCGCCATAGACAGTTTACTCAACTATGAAACAGTCAAGTATTTCAACAATGAAAGACATGAAGCTGTTCGTTTTGACAGAGCGCTGCGGCGCTACGAAGATGCGTCCGTATTGAGCAAGACCACCTTATCACTCGTTAACATAGGTCAAGGATTTATAATAGCGTTCGGACTTACCGCCGTTATGGCCCTAGCGGGTTGGCAGATAGAAGAAGGTGAAATGACGGTTGGTGGCTTTGTCATGGTAAATACTTATCTTCTCCAACTATTCATACCACTGAACTTTTTGGGCTTCGTTTATCGAGAGATACGTCAGTCGCTCACCGATATGGAAGCTATGTTCAAATTGCTAGACGAAGAATTGGAGGTACTTGATCCCTGTGATTCCAATTTTTTAAGTGTACAAAATGGCGAAATTATTTTCGATGATGTGCGGTTCGGCTATGACAGCAAGAGGGAAATTCTTAGGGGCATTTCCTTCAAGGTGGAAAGCGGTAAAAAAGTTGCAATCGTGGGGGCCTCCGGAGCAGGAAAATCTACCATTGCCAGATTGTTATTCCGTTTTTATGACGTTACGGCGGGTTCTATTAAGATAGATAAGCAGGATATCCGACAGGTATCACAAGACAGCCTTCGAAAAGTAATTGGTATCGTTCCTCAAGACTCTGTCTTATTTAATGACACGATTTTCTATAATATTGCTTATGGCAGGCCTGAGGCTAGCCCACAAGAAGTGCAAAATGCTGCTGAACTGGCACAAGTGCATCAATTTATTATGGGCCTGCCCGATGGATACAATACTCCGGTGGGAGAAAGAGGATTAAAACTCTCTGGCGGCGAAAAACAACGAGTAGCGATTGCTAGGGCACTACTGAAAGACCCTAAAATATTTTTATTTGATGAAGCTACATCAGCCTTGGATACAAAAACAGAAAAAGAAATCCAAACAAGTTTGGGGCAAATTTCATCTGGGAGTACAACATTAGTCATTGCACATCGACTTTCAACAGTGATTGATGCAGACGAAATACTGGTGCTAAGTAATGGCGAGATAAAGGAGCGGGGTCAGCACTCCTCTTTACTCAATTTGGATGGTTTATATGCTGACTTATGGCGCCGCCAGCAAGATGCAAAGTCAAAGCAAAATATCTCTTCCGAATAGGGAATTCCTTTAGACTAAATGCATATACAAGCAATAATAATCTTAAATATCATGCAGCAGTCCGGAATTTATCCGACATCAGGAACGAAATATTAATTTTATTGCGTTTTACGATCACTTCTCGACATTAAATTACGCGCACGGCATAATTACCGCCGTGTTCGTCGACTCTTTAAAAAGTAAACAGACGTGAACTTAAAAACAAAACTTGTCAAAAGAGCTGATCTTCGAATTTTACAGTCGTTGGAAAAGAAGGTCTTATGGCTGTCCATGTGGATGGTACATAATGCCAATCATTTACGTCAGAGCCATGACGGGTTGAAAGTTGGAGGCCACCAAGCCTCATCAGCATCCATCACGACAATCATGACAGCCCTCTATTTTAACGTTCTTAAGGTCCAGGACAAGGTTGCTGTTAAACCCCATGCAAGCCCAGTCTTCCATGCGATCCAATATATGTTGGGCAGACAGACACAAGAAAAATTGAAAGCTTTCAGATCTCTTGGAGGAACTCAATCATATCCATCGCGCACAAAGGATACCGACGGCGTTGACTTTTCCACTGGCTCCGTTGGTTTAGGCGTTGCGATGACACTATTTGCGTCAATGGTTCAAGATTACACTAGATTGAACGAAGTTGTAAATAAACAACCTGCTAAAGTAAATGAGCCTGGCCGAATGATTGCAGTAATGGGTGATGCAGAACTTGATGAAGGCAACATATACGAAGCTATGCTGGAGGGTTGGAAGTATGATGTTCGCAATCTCTGGTGGATTATTGATTACAACAGGCAAAGTTTAGATGGTGTCGTCTCAGACGGATTATTCAGGAAGATTCAAGATTTCTTTGACAATGTAGGGTGGAACGTAGTTCCTTTAAAGTATGGCAAAAAGCTTGAAAAGGTCTTTTGTCTGCACGGCGGTGATACCTTACGACAATGGATAGATGATTGTCCCAATGATTTATATAGCGCTTTAACCTTCAAAGGACAATCAGGCGAAAAAGATGCATGGCGTTCCCCTTTAAAAAAAGATTTGAGGGGTGTTCATGGCATTAAGTCAATTCTTGAAGATCATGATGATGAAACGTTGCATGCGCTAATGACAAATTTAGCGGGCCACGATCTGGAAGCTGTTCTGGAAGCTTTTCATAGTGTGGCTGATGATAGACCCCAGTGTTTTATAGCTTACACAATCAAGGGTCATGGAACACCATTAGCCGGGCACCGAGACAACCATGCTGGTCTTATGAACTTGGAACAAATGGATGTATTTAGAAGTAAAATGCAAATACCCGAAGGTTCGGAATGGTCAGCTTATGATAACCTTTTGATAGAACCCGAAACAGCAAAAAATTTCTGCCTACAAGCCCCATTTAATAAGAGACCACCTCAGGAAAATGAACCCCCAAAAATAACAATTCCAGATAATCTACCATTAAATTTCCGCTCATCGACTTCTACACAAGCAAGTTTTGGTAACATTTTACATGAACTTAGCCGCGGCAACACAGATCTCGCATCACGGATAGTTACGACCTCACCCGATGTAACTGTCTCAACAAACCTAGGACCATGGGTCAATCAAAGAGGCGTTTTCAGTCTCGATGTTCGGAACGATGTTTTTCGAGATGAGAAAGTGGCCTCCGCCCAAAAATGGCTTCGACATGGTACAGGACAACATTTCGAGCTTGGTATAGCCGAGAACAATCTCTTTATAATGTTAGCTGCTCTCGGCCTCTCGGGTCCACTTTTTGGAACGAGACTTCTGCCCATAGGAACTTTGTACGACCCGTTCATTGCGCGTGGCTTAGATTCTCTCAACTACGCTTGTTATCAAGACGCGCGTTTTATGTTGGTGGCAACTCCCGCCGGAATAACGTTGGCCCCCGAAGGCGGCGCGCATCAGTCTATCTCTAGTCCTCTAATAGGCATCGGTCAGCCAGGCCTTTCTTCTTATGAACCTGCCTATGCAGATGAACTAGCTGTGATTATGAGATGGGGTTTTGAGTATATGCAGGCAGAAAGCGGGGGCTCTATCTATCTTCGTCTCTCAACGAGAGCAATAGATCAACCATCACGCGAGATGACGCCAGAACTGGAAAACCAAATTATTAAGGGTGCTTATTGGCATATTCCCCCTGCTGACGGGGCAAGAATTGCTATAGTTTATTCAGGCGCGGTAGTTCCAGAAGTGATCGAGGCTTATGAACAACTCAAGGAAGAAATTCCCGAACTAGGAATAATGGCAATCACCTCTTATGATAGGCTCTATCATGATTGGCAACGCTCACAAGTAGAAGATATAGAAGGAAGAAATAATATTGACTGTCATATTATTAACTTACTCGCGCCGCTGCATAGCAATGCTATATTAATAACGGTTCAGGACGCGCATCCAGCAACCCTTTCATGGCTTGGGTCGGCTACCGGTCGCGAACTGTTACCGCTAGGGGTAATAGAATTTGGTCAATCCGGAAACATCCAAGATTTATACCGCCAATACGGAATTGGTGCTGATGCCATAATTGACGCTACAGCTCGAGCCAGTATAAGGCATTCACATTGATCATCAGTCTAGGTCTTAAGCGCAAATAAATCCCTTGCCATATCCAAATCCTGTGGATAATTGACATTGAAAAAGGGATCTACCTCCCCCACCATAAAATCAACCACCTGAAGATTATAACGTGATGTCCAAGCGTCAATCCGCCGAATACCCTCTTTCGCTATAGCCCGTCGCAAGTCTTCCAAAAGAGGTACATACCACAAGCCAAAGACTGGGTGAGAACGCCCTTTCGAAGACGCACAAACGAGTTGTGCACTCGTCTTTTCAATAGTTCTCAAAAACTTCTGTACCAAATCCATTGGTAAAAACGGCGTGTCAGCAGCAAAGGTAGCCATCCAATTTGTTCTCGGAGCATTTTTTTTAGACCATTCCATTCCAGCTAAAACTCCGGCCAACGGACCAGCAAATCCATCAATAGTATCCTCAACAAATGGCAAATTGACGAACTCAAATAAAGCCGTATCTTCGTTAATATTTAAAATGAGGCGGTCAACTTGAGGGCTTGTTCGTCTAATTACATGCTCCAGCAAAGTGTCTCCACCTAAGCTCAGGAGGGATTTGTGACCACCACCCATTCTCTGAGATCTTCCTCCTGCCAGTATTACCCCGACAACATTATTCTTTTCGCTCTGCACATCATCTCACAATCAATTGAAAATAGGTCAATTTTTTGATCACTTATCATATTAAGTGGGGGCATCATAGATTATTCTCTCCGTACCGCTTAGCACTATGAAGCGCCGTCCCTTTGCGCGCCCGACAAGAGTCAAGCCCGCCTCCCGAGCCAGCTCAACTCCCCATGCCGTAAAGCCGGATCTTGAAACTAGAATAGGTATCCTCATTTGGACGGTTTTTATAACCATTTCACTTGTAAGGCGACCAGTTGTGTAGAATATTTTATCTATCGGCTCTATATTATTTAAAAACATGTAGCCCGCAATTTTATCGATAGCGTTGTGCCGTCCTACATCTTCCATATAGATTAAAGGATGGTTTTGTTTGCAAAGCACACAACCATGGATAGCGCCTGCCTCTAGATAAAGACTTGGAGTATTGTTGATTTTTTTTGATAACTCGTACAACCAAGATGTTCGAAGCCTGTCTGATGGTGATAATGAAATGCTACTTAGCTTTTCCATAAGATCACCAAAAACCGTGCCTTGCGCGCAACCAGAAGTGATCGTTTTTTTCTTAAGAACTTTTTCAAAATCTGTTTCTCGATCTGTTCTAACTACGACTACATCGAGATCATCTTCATATTCTATACCAGAAACTTTATCACCAAGCCTCAACATATTTTGATTTAACAAAAAACCAACAGCCAGTAATTCTGGCTCGTCACCTATTGTCATCAAAGTCACAATCTCTTGGCCATTCAGAAATACGGTAAGTGGCTTTTCAGTAACTACCGAAGTGGTGAGGCGGTTCCCATTGTGATCAACGCCTTCCAATTGTTTGGTAAGTCTGGGGTCATTAGGCGTTGGAGCGAGAATATACCCATTCGGACTCTTTGGCATTATGCAACCTAATTCCTCTAGCGGCTGGACGATGGGTTTAAAACATGAAACTAATAACGCTAGCGTAGGATCACATTCAGGGCAATAAGAAGCAAGTAATTTACAAAGCTTTTATCTTTGATCCTCCAGGATCATATCAGACGCCTTTTCTCCTATCATGATGCATGTGGCATTGGTATTACCGGATACGGCAGTCGGCATAATTGAAGCGTCCGCAATCCTTATATTTGTTAACCCGTGGATTCTGAGCCTTTCATCAACAACGGACAAATTGTCGGTCCCCATTCTGCAAGTGCTTGTCGGATGCCAGTTGGATTGCACGAGATCTCTCGCAGCGTCTAAAAGCTCATCATCTTTTTTTATATCTTTTCCTGGGGTTAATTCACACCCATACAAGTCTGACATTGCATTAGCTTCCATTAATTGGCGACATAATTTCATTGATAAAACTGCTGTGTTACGATCTCCTTCGGTCTCTAACAAGTTATGAAATATAGCCGGAGCATCGTAAGCGTTTGATGAAGTGATATGCACCCAACCACGACTTTCAGGCCGAAGCATTGTCGCACCAAGTGTAACGCCAGGTTGTGGGTCCAGTTTTCTAGCTTCAAGATTTTCATAGCTTCCAGGAAAAACCTGGATTTGTAGGTCTGGACTGCTTAATTCAGGTTTGGTTTTAGCAAATGCGCTGATCGGTAACGTCGGCATGCTCAGAACACCAGACCTTTTAAAAAGATATTTAATTACGGAGCGCATAGCGCGCCAACCATATACCTGTTCATTAAAAGTTACTTTACGAGCTATTCGCCAACGCATTCTTATTATTTGATGGTCCTGAAGTTGATTTCCAACTCCAGGCAAATCGTGGAGGACTTCTACACCAGCTTTTTTAAGAATTTTGGGCTGCCCTACACCAGAGAGTTCCAAAAGCTGCGGCGAATTGAATGCCCCCCCAGATAATATAACCTCAGAATTGGCAAACACCTTGTGTGAAACTCCATTTTTTGAAAATTCAACTCCCGCAGCTTTTCTACCGTGAAATATGATCTTTTTCACGAGGGCTTCAGTCTCAACTTTAAGGTTTTGTCGATTTTTTGCCGGTTTCAAAAAAGCGACTGCCGTGCTGCATCTCCGCCCATTTCTTATTGTAGCTTGATGATAACCAATACCTTCTTGAACTTCCCCATTTATATCGTCGTTGCGGGCTAGCCCTAGTTCAGCACCCGCATCAATAAGCCTATCACAAAGTTCATTTGTTTCAGAAATATCAGAAACGGTGAGAAGACCACCAGAGCCACGAAGATTGCTCGAACCTCTGGTGTTATCTTCCGATTTTATAAAATAAGGAAGTACATCATCAAATGACCAACCACGATTTCCAAGTTGAGCCCAATGGTTAAAATCCTCTGCTTGTCCTCTGACATAGACCATGCCATTGATAGAGCTCGACCCGCCTAAAACTTTTCCTCGAGGTAGAAGATACTGGTTACCCCGACAATAAGGCTCGGATTCTCCTTGGTAACACCAATTTACGTCAGGATTGTTAACATTCTTTCCAAAACCTAGTGGAACATGTATCCAAAAATTTTTATCTTCAGGACCAGCTTCAAGCAGTAATACTTTATTACTTGGAGTTTGTGACAATCTATTTGCAAGGACACAACCCGAAGAACCTGCGCCGACTACTATGTAATCGTAGTCCATGTTTGACCCCTCTCACCCAACAGCTAAATCATCCTGAATTAGTAACGTGATTTTTACAATCACATTTATAATAGCGTCAACTCTGGTAATTGAACTTACAGTTGGGCCGGGTACCAAAGAGCTTTATTTCATCGATAGGTTCTTAAATTCAAATTTGCTGAACTTCTGCATCCTATAGTGAAGAAAATATCATTGATGATCACTTTTAATTTCGATACTTAGTAGCGATATTAGCTAAATTGTCTAGAATAGGAATCACTACCTTGGGTAATTCTGGTGGTAACGCAAAGATTATCCTATCTATGCCAGCATCAAGCGTTTTTTTGATCTGATCTTCTTCTGGTTGCAAACCAAAGGAAGTAATTGGGAGTTGATCAGGTTCTCTTCCTGCCTCCGCTGCCATTTGTCTAAACCTTGGAACTAATTCTGCAACATCCATACGACCACCAATTGGCATCCACCCATCACCATAGGCTATCGCGCGTTTTGCACCGTGCGGGAAACCGCCACCTACAATAATTGGTGGATGGGGTTTTTGAACTGGCTTCGGCCATGTCATCATTGGGCCAAATTTTACATAATCACCATTAAATTTTGGCTTAGCTTCGGTCCAGATCGCCCGCATAGCTTGCAAGCGTTCATCTAGTAATTTGAATCTGTTTTTAAAGTCAGTTGTACCGTGATTGGCCATCTCTTCTGCATTCCAACCTCCTCCAACACCAAAAAGAAATCGTCCCTTTGAGATTTGATCTAAGGTGGCTATTTCTTTTGCGACCTGTATCGGATCCCTTTGTACGACCAAACATATCCCTGTTGCTAATTTGATCTTGTTAGTCACCGACGCAGCAGAAGCCAAAGAAACGAACGGATCCATAACATCATAATACATTTTTGGTAATTCGCCGCCACCAGGCCACGGCGAGACTCTTGGAATCGGTATGTGAGAATGCTCGGGAAGCCATAGAGATTCAAAATCTCTTTCCTCGGCCGCCACTGCTAATTCACTAGGAGATATCGAATAATCTGTTGTAAACATTGTAACGCCAAATTTCATGAATATCTCCCGTCTACTTTAAAAATCAGTGCTCTCAATTTACAGAAGTATAGCTGTATAAAATTATTCACAACAGCCTCCTTCTTGCTTCCTCCAAGACTTGAGTGATTTCAACAGCACCCTGCTCTAGGTTACATAAAACTCCCTGCTTTCCATCCAACGCCTGCAAGAATTGCGTGAAGCATTCGGTTAAAAGCGAAACTGGTGTAACATTCGGGTAGCGTGTTGATTTTATTCGCTTTATCTCTGGCGCGAAGCCACCGACTGACGGGTGAAAAGCAACTTCCGCAACTTCCATAACGTCTTCATTAAAATCTAAGTCAATAGAACCGCTCTCTCCAATGAGCTTTAGACTTTTAGTAGTTAAAGAGCCAGCCGTGTAGGCATCCTTCTGTTTACCTCCAAAAGTAACTCCCAGTTTTAACCATGCTTTGATTTCGTTCGGGAACATTAGCTTTAAGTGCATCGTTTCTGGCACACTTCCTCCAAGTAAGCTTTCCGCTGAAACATTGAAATCCTCTGGAGGTGCTTTTGCAAACAGTCGCATCAAGTCCAACATATGAACGCCATCATTTTCCAGAACAGATGCATCCGGACGCATCCTTTTCCACCCTGTGAATACGCCATCCATTGCCACCAAACGACCTATAGTTCCTGTAGAAATGACTTCTTGTGCCAGCAATACAAGCGGGTGCGCTCTGAGTACAAATTGTATTTGAACCGGCACTCCTATTTCTTCGGATGTATATTTTAGAAATTTCGCTTCTTCGATAGACTTAACTGCTGGCTTTTCTATCAATGTTGGCTTACCTGCCGACAGGGATGCTTTTGCCAAATCAAAGTGTGACTCCGATGTTGTTACAATATCAACGATGTCCGCCCTAGAAATAAGGTCATTAAAATCGCCGACATCCTCTGCGTTACAACCCGCCTCGACAGCTGCCTTTCGCATCTCCGAGTCAATATCAGCCACAAGAAGTTTACAGTCGCCAGCAGCTTTCTTCCAAGCTTCGGCGTGCTTGCGGCCGAAAACACCAAATCCGCAAATAAGAATGTTCATTGCCATCAAAAATCAAACTAGAGTAAAGCCCTCATAATTATTTCCAGCGACTTGTTCACATCGTTCAACATATCTAGGAAATCCACCAATATAAGGAGAAAAAACTCTTGGTTTACCGGGCACGTTAGCACCAACATACCATGAAGAACATGTCGAGCGAAGCGAGAGACCCGCTACTTCATTTACGTGCAGACCCCAATCGATTTCTGCTTCTCTATCGGGCTCGATGGTAGAAAAATCGTGGTCTATCATGTGGGCAATACATTTTGAAATAAAATTCACGTGCTGTTCAATCGAAGGAAGCATATTGGTTAATACAGACGGGCTACCCGGTCCGGTTATCATAAACATATTGGGAAAACCGTTAGACGTCAGTCCAAGGTATGTTTGCGGACCATCCTGCCATTTTTCGGAGAGCAAGTTCCCTCCTTTACCAACGATCTTTATATTCGCGAGTGCGCCGGTCATCGCGTCAAAACCAGTAGCAAAAACTATGGCATCAAATTCGTATTCCTTAGCGCCATGCAGAATTCCATTTGGCGTAATTCGATCAATTGGTTTACTAGAAACATCAACCAGTTGCACATTATTGCGGTTATAGGTCGCATAATAGTCAGTGTCTACGCACAAGCGCTTACAACCGATAATGTTTGTAGGGCAGAGTAGTTCCGCGATTTCTGGGTCGTAGACTATTTCTCTTATTTTACTTTTCACAAAATCGGCAGCAACTTCATTAGCATCAGGGCTCAAAAGAAGATCACCATAAGCTCCTAGGAATTGCGTACCACCCAATTCCCAGCGTCGCTGAAACTCAATTTTTGCATCTTCTCTGCCGACTTCCAATACCGATTGTGAGTTTAAGGGGATATCATAACCAGCCGGTTTATTCCGTGCCCTTTCGCGTAGGCTCGGATAATCCGCTTTAATTGAAGATACATAATCTTCTGTCAATTCCGAGTTTCTCGCTGGTATAGTATAGTTTGCTGTTCGCTGAAAAACGGTAAGTTGATTAGCCTCTTTTGCAATCTCTGGAATAGACTGAATTGCTGAGGAGCCCGTCCCAATAACTCCTACCCGCAGACCCGAAAAGTTAACTCCTTCATGCGGCCATCTGCCAGTGTGGTAGGATAACCCTTTAAATGTTTCATAGCCTTCAAATTTTGGCACGTTAGATGAAGACAAACATCCGGTAGCAAAAACGCAGTAACGAGAGCTAACTTTTTCGTTTCTATCCGTCTCTAACACCCAAAGTTTATCTGCTTCAGAATATTCAGCAGAAATAACACGGGTTTCGAACTGAATGTTATCACGTAAATCAAACCGATCTGCCACATGATTGGCATATCTTAGTATCTCGGGCTGAGTAGAGTATTTTTCTGACCAGGTCCACTCCTGTTCTAATTCAGTGTCGAATTGATAAGAGTATTGCACACTTTCGACATCACAACGAGCGCCCGGGTATCTGTTCCAATACCATGTACCTCCAACACCTTTACCGACTTCAAATACTCGCGTTGAGAGACCAAGCTGCCGACATTTGTGCAACATGTACATTCCTGCGAAACCGGCTCCAACAATCAAAACATCGAAATTTGCGCAGTTTTCCCCAGATGGAGTCATGCTTCTAATTTGCCTCGACATTCATATCTCCGTCATCCAAAAGGTCGTCAAAAATATATTCTCCATCACTAAACTAAAAAAAAACACTATATGCAACTCGCTATAGATTAATCTTTCCAGATGTAATTGAGAAACTTAACCACAAACGGCTTACGCCAAATTATTGAGATTTTTAAAATGTTACCCCAGTGAGCCACAAACCATGATTTAATTCTGCTTCAATTTTAAAATAAGGTGAAGTAGACAACCAATTAAAATTGCCCAAAAAGGAGCTGCTATATTCAATAATGAGAAATTACTTATCGTTACAACGAAGGTAATCAGAGGCGGTATGGCTTCCCTACTCGACCCATTCAACGCGGAGAAAGCTTCCTTAAATGCCATGCTTAATACTGGAAGCATGGCAAGGCCCCCTAACACCATTATAAAATAGGGGGTCATACTGGTCGCGACTTTGGTCAGAACGGGTGCTAATAATCCAATGCAGGCAAATAATGTACCAAATAAAATCGCTCCAGCGAAGTGTGTGCCTTTCTGACCGCTCGATACAAGAATTGCATTGGCTGGGCCTGTAAGACAGGTTGGCACAGAACCAAATATCCCCATGATAAATGAACCGTAGCCACAAACTACCGTTAAAACATTAATCGGCGGACGATATCCTGCGGCAGTTAGAACGGAAACACCTTGTATATTTTGAACAGCTAAGACAGATATTACTAGGGGTACTACCAGTTCTATCATGGCAGAGATTGTGAACTCTGGTCTTATCAAAATGGGCGTAGCGATCCAAGATAACTCGGGCGATATAACAGGCCCATCTCCAGATAAAACGGCCACTAACATACCCATTAATAACGCCCCAAACATCGGTGGGCAAAATCGCCCAACAGACCTGAAAATTGTCAAAATTAGGAATGCAACGATACTGACCCCTGCAATGACGGGAACTTCCTGCAGTCCATGTATCAAGTTCAGAGCAAACGGCAAGAAAACGCCCGCAACCATTGCCATTACAACGTCAGTAGGAAACTTTTCCATCACCCAACTTACAACACCAGATAATCCCAAAAAAAAGATGACTAAACCCGCAACCAAGAAAGCGCCTACAGCTTGGCTGAATGACATATGATCTAGGGCCGAAATTAGCAATGCCGCTCCAGGCATTGTCCAGGCAATTGCTATTGGTTGACGGTACGCGAGACTCAAAAGAACTGTAAAAACCCCGCCTATAAAAAAGGCTGCGAACACCCAGGAATTCACAATCATGTTTTGGAGGCCAGCCGAATTTGCTACGGCCAGTATTATAGCAAGTGGTCCAGTTGCAGCAAAAATTGCTGCCACCAGACCATTCGTTATACTATTGTAATCGAGTGCTCGCCGACCACGAGGCTGTAACTCCCCAACTTTCTCGGGCGGCTCTAAGATAAATTTCAATGACGCCAACCAAACAGGGCACTAATACTCTTTTGGAAGCTAAAATAAACCCTCAATATTTCCCTCTTCATTCAGAGTTATTTTTGTTGCTGCCGGCACCCTTGGAAGACCCGGCATTGTCATTATCTCACCCGCGATTGCCACTATAAATTCTGCACCATTTGACAATCTCACCTCTCTTATAGGGAGTTCATGTCCAGTAGGAGCCCCTTTTGCGTTTGGATCTGTAGAGAAACTATATTGTGTTTTGGCTATGCAAATTGGTAAATGACCAAGCCCCATATTCTCCCAATCAGCCAGTTGATTTTTTACTTGTTGCGAGGCAGACACACTAGAGGCATGGTATATTTTACTTGCAATTGTTTCTATTTTTTCCATCAAAGGCATAGCATCGGGATAAATTGGTTTAAAGTTTGCCGTCCCACTATCCGCTAATTCTACAACCTTATGGGCCAAATCTTCCGCGCCTGCACCACCATCCGACCAGTGAGAACAGGGTATAGCTTCAACACCATGTTCAGCCAAAATATCTTTAACTGCACCAACTTCTGCATCCGTATCAGTGATAAATCGGTTCAGTGCTACAATTACAGGAAGCCCAAATTGTTGAGTATTGACCACATGTCTTTCTATATTAGAAACACCTTTGCGAACAGCTTCCACATTTTCTTTCCCTAAATCCTCCCTAGCCACTCCACCGTGCATTTTTAGTGCTCGTATTGTACCGACAACAACCGCTGCAGCTGGCTGTAATCCAGCTTTGCGGCATTTAATATCAAAGAACTTTTCTGCACCCAAATCAGCTCCAAATCCTGCCTCAGTTACGACATAGTCAGCTAACTTCAAACCCACTTGTGTTGCCATAACAGAATTGCAACCATGAGCTATATTGGCGAATGGACCTCCATGAATAAAAGCTGGGTTGTTTTCCAAAGTTTGTACTAAATTTGGAGCCAATGCATCTTTCAATAAGACCGTCATTGCGCCATCCGCTTCTAGATCTCTCGCGTAGACCGGCTTTCTCTCTCTAGTATATCCAACAATAATATTTCCCAAACGCCTTTGCATATCCTCTAGGCTCGTTGCAAGGCAAAAAATCGCCATGATTTCAGATGCTACAACAATATCGAAACCATCCGATCTAGGGAAACCATTGGCCACACCTCCTAATGAGCCAACGATGGAGCGAAGCGCACGATCATTCATATCTACAGCCCTTCGCCATGCTATTCGACGTTCATCTAGTTGTAACGAGTTACCCCAATAGATGTGATTATCAATCATCGCTGCCAATAAATTATTAGCAGCACCAATTGCATGGAAATCACCGGTAAAATGCAGATTAATATCTTCCATCGGAACGACTTGAGCGTAACCGCCACCCGCAGCTCCACCTTTAACGCCGAAGCACGGCCCCAAACTCGGCTCTCGAAGGCACATAATAGCCTTCTTCCCAATTCTGTTTAAAGCATCACCTAATCCAACAGAGGTTGTAGTTTTTCCTTCACCTGCCGGTGTCGGATTAATACCTGTAACTAATATGAGTTTTCCATCATCTTGGTTCTTTAGATCGTTTACATAATCCATCGATATTTTAGCCTTGAAGTGGCCATAGGGGTCTAGCGAAGACTCTGGAATCCCAAGATCGGCGCCCACCTCTAAAATGGGCCGCATTTTTGCATCACGTGCGATTTCTATATCTGACTTCACCATAACTCCATCTCCCCGAAAATGCCTTTTTAACTAAATATCAATCCCTATTTCGAAAAAGGAGGACTTAGCGGCAAATCTTGTTATTTAACCTACCGCACCGCTCTCCAAAATCTCGTCAAGCTCATTGTCAGTATATCCAAGCTCACTCCTCAATATTTCTTTTGTATGCTCACCTAAAAGTGGAGATCTTTTCACTTCAGCCGGCGATGCTGACAACTTAACTGGACACCCGACGCTCAAATACTTTCCTCGTTCAGGATGATCAATTTCAACTATCGTTCCTGTTTCCCTGAGACTTTCTTCTTCTGAAATCTCTTTCATCGATAAAATTGGACCGACTGGTATATCCAATGGGTTACAAATTTGCATGACTTCGAATTTTGTTTTGGTCATCGTCCAGCTTTCTATCGCATCGAAAACTTCATTCAACCTAGTTAAACGTGCGTTTGGTGTGGCGTAGTTTGGATCATCCACCCACGCTGGTTTGTTTATTGCCTTACAGATTTTTGGCCACGCCGCTGCTTGCGTTATGAAATAAGTGTAGGCATTTGGGTCAGTTTCCCATCCCTTACACTTAAGTATCCTTCCTGGTTGCCCTCCGCCGGAATCATTTCCTGCCCTAGGTGTGGTATCCCCAAAATCTATACCCTCTCCATACTGTGAATATTCGGTTAGGGGTCCAGCTGCCAAGCGTTGTTGATCTCTAAGCTTTACACGGCATAAATTAATTACGCCATCCTGCATGGCCGCGAGAACCCTCTGCCCTATACCCGTTTCATGCCTTTGGTATAAAGCCGTAACGATTCCTAATGCTAGGTGTAATCCTGTCCCACTATCGCCGATCTGTGCCCCGGTGACAGTTGGTGGTCCATCTAAAAAACCGGTAGTTGACGCAGCGCCGCCCGCACATTGGGCCACATTCTCATAAACTTTACAGTCTTCATATGGTCCGGGTCCAAAACCTTTTACCGACGCCATTATCATACGTGGGTTCAGTTTTTGAATCTGCTCCCATCCAAAGCCCATACGCTCCATAGCTCCAGGCGCAAAATTCTCCACCAAAACATCGCATTTTTTTATTAGTCTCTCTAGAATACGTTTCCCCGTTTCATTTTTTGTGTTCAAGGTTAGAGAGCGTTTATTATGATTAAGCATTGTAAAATATAAGCTATCCGCTCCTGGGACGTCTACCAATTGGCCCCTCGTGGGGTCGCCCGATCCTGGCCTCTCAACTTTTATGACATCCGCCCCAAACCAAGCGAGTAATTGTGTGCAAGTTGGTCCAGACTGAACATGCGTGAAGTCCAAAACCTTTATTCCCTTGAGAGCTTCCATGCTGTGATACTCCTAAAGCTACTTGTACATCGTCTGTGCTTTAGTCCCCGGAGCGTATTCGTTAGGATCTACCCACACATTTACTACAGCACATTTACCCGTTTTGGCGATAGCATCGCGAGCTCTTTCAAGAGCAGGTCGGATTTCAGAAGCTTCTCTTACCTCTTCTCCATATCCTCCTATCATCTTGCCAAAGAGGGAAAAGTCTAAATCTCCCAGTTTGTTTCCAACCCCACCACGCTGTTCACCATATTTTGCTATTTGACCATAACGTATTTGGTTCATCGCTGAGTTGTTTCCAACTATTGCTAGGTATGGAGCACCAAATCTCTGTGCCGTCTCCATATCAAATGCTGTCATACCAAAGGACCCATCTCCATAAAGGCAAACCACCTCTTTTTGTGGATTTGCTAATTTTGCAGCCATGGAAAACCCCGTGCCAACGCCCAGAGATCCAAGAGCGCCCGGGTCCATCCATTGCCCTGGCCCCCGGGGACGAACAGCTTGTGCTGATATTGTTACAATATCCCCGCCATCACCAATATAGATTGTGTCTTCATTCAAAAACTCATTTACTTCATAAGCTAATCTGTAGGGGTGAATGGGGTTTTGTTCACTCTGAAACATCGGCAATAATTTTTCTAATTTTGCCTTTTCAATTTCTCGTAATCGAGCCATCCATGCTTGCCTCTGCTTCTGAGCACCTTTATCTATCCGGCCCGATGCCGCCTGCTCAACAGCCTTAAGGATAGCCCCCGGGTCACCAGCAAGACCCAAGCTAATATCGCGATTTTTTCCAACAGTAGCGTAGCTCTGGTCTATTTGTACTAAAGTGGCCGCATTGGAAATACGCCTACCATATCCCATTCTAAAATCAAACGGTGTTCCGACAATCAAAATGACATCCGCTTCTTTGAACGCATCTGAACGAGTTCTGTCAAAATGGTGTGGATCAGTTTCTGGGAGCATTCCGCGGCTCGCGCCATTCATATACGCCGGAATATCGAGTGAGCGGATGAATTCTATTGCGGAGGTGTGACTTCCACTTGCCCAGACTTGCTGTCCGAATAAGACGGCAGGGCGTTCGGAAGCAACTAAAATGTCTGCAAGTCGTTCAATATCTGCTGGGTCCCCAATTGATTTTGTTGAAGAACGATAACTTCCTGCCTTTGGAATTACAGCTTTTTCGACAGGAATTTCGGCATCTAAAATATCTCTTGGAATTTCCAGGTATGATGGACCATAAGCGCCATTAAAGCACTCACGCGCTGCCATCGAAACCATATCAGCGACACGTTCTGTAGAAAAAACGCCTGATGCAAACTTCGTAATTGGGGCCATCATGTCTACATGAGGAAGGTCCTGCAACGAACCTTGTTTATGTTGGGTGAGTGAACTCTGTCCGCCTATATGTAAAATCGGGCTCTCTGATCTAAATGCTGTGGCCACACCGGTAACAGCGTTAGTACACCCCGGCCCAGCAGTTGTTACAACACAGCCAAGCTTACCTGTCTGCCTAGCGTAACCATCAGCAGCATGCGCCGCAGTTTGTTCGTGACGCACATCTACGATCCGGATTCCCTCATCGATACATCCATCATAGATATCAATTATATGTCCGCCACAGAGTGTAAAGATAGTATCTACACCCTCTGTTTTTAAAGCTTTCGCAACGAGATGACCGCCCGAAATTACACCTTCATCACGGCTTTTCTTGGCTAAAGTGTCATGTGCTGTTTTTGATGTGTTACTTTTTGTTTCGCGGCTCACTCTTTTCTCTCCCTATAACTTCAAACTCATTCAATTTTCGTTTTCAGAAACCCGTCTGCCTAAAACTTATTTGATTTAATGCACATCCTCATTTCCAAAATATAAGTTTCCTAGAGAAAACGAGTTTCTAGCTGGAAAGCTTAAACAGAAAGCCTCCACGTTTAAACATCAAAATTGTCAGTGTCAAAAATCTATTATTTTTTTTATCCCAATTAGGGTTATTTAATACAACTATCAGACTTATATTGCTTATAATATTGTAATGTACCCTTTACGTTATTTTACATTCCAGGAGATCTGTGTTGCCTACGAGAACTAATCATACTGGGATTGGCACTATCGAGCGAAAAAACAATGGCCAATCAAAACATCTTGGAAATTTAAATTTCGATAATACCTACTCGAGGCTACCCGAAACTTTTTTCCAGGCGATAGCACCAAAACCCGTATCGAATCCAAGACTAATCAGATTGAACAAAGGCTTGGCAAAAGAGCTCGGAATGGACCCCTGTATCGTTGAAGAACGAGATTTAGATATCTTTGCCGGCAACGCTGCACCTTCGGAATCACAGCAAATAGCAATGGTTTATGCGGGACATCAATTTGGAAACTGGGTGCCCCGACTAGGAGACGGCAGAGCCGTATTAATTGGGGAGGTGCTAGATAAAAAGGCAAAAGACGTGATATACAACTAAAAGGTTCTGGCCCCACAATGTTTTCCCGGATGGGTGATGGACGAGCAACGGTCGGTCCAGTAATTCGTGAATATCTCGTGAGCGAAGGTATGGCAGCGCTTCGAATACCGACCACCCGGTCACTGGCAATTGTCACAACGGGTGAACTTGTAGCGCGGGAAAGAATGGAACCTGGCGCAGTTTTGACCCGAGTAGCATCCAGTCACATACGGGTAGGAACTTTCCAATACTTTCATGGGCAAAAAGACGAGGATGCTATTCGGCAATTAGCTGACTATGCAATAAATCGTCATTATCCAGAGGCTTTAAAAGACTCAAATCCTTACCTTGGATTTTTAAGATGTGTTGTGGAAAGAACGGCAGAATTGATAAGTTCGTGGATGCTGGTTGGGTTTATACAC
>CACHDV010000007.1 GCA_902578675.1 uncultured Alphaproteobacteria bacterium | reverse complement strand
CTCTAATTTACTGCCAGAAATTTTCAATTAGAGACGGTTCACTGAAAAAAAACTTTTCCAAAGCCTTGTCTTCTCAAGGTGGTCAAAAATTGTCTTTTCTACTTCTAGTTTCTGCAAATATTGCTACGGGATCATTAGCTTCTAGGTTTAACGTTTTTGCAAAAGATATATCGTCGGCTCTAAGAAAGGGGTTCGTGTTCAATTCATCTTTTAAGAGGGTGGGAATTGTAGGAATGCCATCGGCTCTCATGGACTCGAATTTCTTAATTTGTTGCTGTAAAGCTTCATTTTGAGGGTCAATGCTCTGGGCGAATTTTGCATTTGACAATGTGTATTCATGACCACAGAAAATTTTTGTCGAACTCGGCAAAGACCGGAGTTTTTTGAGCGAGGTCCACATTTGCTCCATCGTTCCCTCAAATACTCTCCCACAACCAAGAGCGAAGAGCGTATCTCCGCAAAAGAGGGCGTCCGAGTCCTCGAACCAGACAGCTATATGTCCATTCGTGTGACCTGGCGTTTCAAAAACCAAGCCTTCATGTCCACCAATATCAATTGTATCGCCCTCTTTTATCATCTGGTGCATGTTTGGAATTCTAGATTCTTCTGATAAAGGGCCAATTAGTATCGGGTTATACTTTTCCAAAAGCTCCTGATTTCCACCGATATGATCGCCGTGATGGTGCGTATTCAAAATGTGGGTAATTGTCCAGCCACGCGCGTTGAGAACATCAACAACGGGCTTGGCCTCTGAGGGGTCCACTACAAGGGTTGTTTTATTTGAGCTGTCATGCGCTATATATATGTAGTTGTCTGAAAGCGCAGGAACGACAATAATCTCAAATGGTGGCATTGTTGATACTCCAATAATATTTACATCTGAAAAAGATAACATCAATAAATGGGGGGCGCCAATAGTTAAGGTGCGTTACTGGTGAGGACGGAACATGAAAATAGAGCATATAGAAGTTATCGAAATGGAGATGCCGTTTGATAAAGGTATATCCAAAAAGGATCAGGTGGGTTTTCTGAACTGGGGTAAACTAGATTTTTGTCTGGTTAAAGTAGAGACAAGCAGTGGCATTACAGGATGGGGTGACGCTTTTAGTTTCCAGTGCAGAAGGCCAGTCGCAGAGGCCCTGAAGCACATGGTGATTCCGCGTGTTATTGGTAAGGATGCACTGGATGTGGTTAATATCAATAGCGAACTTCAGCAGGCGCTTCACTTATTTGGTCGCTACGGTATTACGATGTTTGCTATATCTGGCTTGGATATAGCGCTCTGGGATATAGCTTCTAAAGCGGCTGGTTTGCCGCTTTATCAGTTCTTGGGTGCATCTCGCATAAAGAATGTGCCAGCATACGCAAGCCTGTTTCGCTATGAAGATCCAGATTGTGTTGGCGACAGAGTAGATTTTGCTAAAAACTTAGGTTACGAAAAAATCAAGCTTCATGAGATAGGTATAGATGAGGTTAGAGCCGCGCGTAATACTGCAGGTGAGGAAGCCCTACTGATGGTTGATGTCAACTGCCCATGGACGCCTGAAGAGGCTCGGATAATGGCTTTGAAAATGAAACAATTTGATATTCATTGGCTGGAAGAGCCGATCAACCCGCCAGAGGATTTTGACTCATTAGCCAAACTAGCATCTGACACCGGCGTCCCCATCGCAGCCGGAGAGAATGCGTGTACCGCTTTTGAATTTAAAAAAATGATAAGGAGTGGGGCAGTTAGTTTCGCACAGCCAAGTGTAGCTAAAGTGGGAGGGATTACCGAGTTCAGAAAAATAGCAGCATTGGCAGAAGTTTTTGGGACCCAGCTTATGCCTCACTCGCCATATTTTGGTCCTGGATTTCTAGCAACACTTCATTTGGCTCAAAGCATCGCGAATCCAGGTTGGATAGAACGGATATTCATTGAGCCAGAGGCAGCATTATATCCAAGAGAAATTTTTGACCCAGTTGGGGGAAGCTTTAAAGTTTCGAATGGCATTGGACTTGGGTTTGAACCCGATTTGGACGTCGTAAAGACTTACCGACTTGATTAAGTAGCCTACAATTATTTGTTGAGTCAGGAGCCTTATGTATATAGACGCAGTTGATCTAGCCAAGTTCTACAGTACTGGTTTGGGGCAGGTTACCCGCCGCTTGATACGCCGTAAAATAAGGGCAATTTGGTCTAATACAAATGGGCTAACAATTTTGGGTTTTGGATATGCTACACCATTTCTGCGTCCCTTTCTTACAGAGGCTGATAATGTAATGGCATTAATGCCTGCGCAACAGGGTGGCACATACTGGCCGGTTGATGGTTTAAATAGAGTGGTTATTTCTGAAGATGATGAATTACCTTTTCAGGATTCATCTATCGATAGGTTGATTGCTGTACATGGTATGGAATGCACCGAACACTTAAGACCCATGCTTAAGGAAATTTGGCGTATATTAAGAGGTGATGGTCGCTTGATTATAGTTGTTCCAAGCCGGAGTGGCGTTTGGGCACGCACTGACCGTACGCCTTTTGGCTTTGGACAGCCATATTCTAGTTCTCAGCTGACGCGATTACTGCGAGATGGCATGTTTATTCCAGAGAAGATAGATAGGGCTTTATTCATACCTCCTTCAACAAGGAAGGTTGTGCTTAGATCTGCAAGTGGTATTGAAGATCTTGGCTCTCGCTGGTTGAAACATCTTGGAGGCGTGCTCATCGTAGAAGCTGCAAAACAAATTTATGCGGCAAGCCCGATTAAGAAAATCAGAGGCCGGGCAACTAGAATGATTCCGGCGTCTTCCGCGAGATTAACAAATTTGGATAAATACTAAGTGCTTATCTAAAAGATACTTCAGCTCTAAAGATTAATTTTTGGGCTTTTAACTTAGAAAACTATTCAAACTGTTGTATATTTAAGGACGGGCGCATCATGTTAATCAAATCTGTAGATCACGAAAGATAAATGACGCACGTGATAGACTTTATGTTAAAAAGTTGAGCGCCAGGGTCCTCATAAATTAACTAAAGGCGGAGATTAAGTTTGAAAACGCTTGAGGAATTAAGAGAAGAAATAGACGAAATTGACACGGAATTGCAAAAGCTGTTAACGCGCCGGATTAAAATAGGCCAAGAGGTTGCAAAAGCAAAAAAAGTTAATTCCGGTTTTAATTTGCGCCCAGGAAGAGAAGCGCAGATATTGAGAAAGCTTATTTCTCGGAACACACCACCCCTATCGGCTAATTCTATTTATAGAATTTGGCGTGAAATCTTGAGCGCCAATCTTAATCAACAAACTCAAATAACTGCTGCTGCTTATCTGCCGTCACGTGATTACTATGATCTTGCTCAAGATTACTGCGGATCCTCATCTAAAATTATTGAGTTTTCTATATTTCAAGAAGTATTAGATCAAATTACGAAAGGGGCAGCGCATATTGGTATGGTGCCTGGATTTTGGGATAATTTGGATGGTAGGTGTTGGGATAAATTTGTCGAAGTGTCTGAAGAAAATAATCTCAAAGTGATATCAGTGGTACCTATCATAAAAAGACAAGGCGCGACAAAATCACTGGCAATGATTGCTAAACAGAAAGCAGAAGAGACTGGCGATGACAGCAGTTTGTTTGCTATTAAAGGCGAGACTGGTGAAGTCCACGACTATCTAATTGACTTGGGGCCTGACTGTAATTGGAAATTGGCAGTTGTGGATGGATATTCTGAAAGCCTTAAAGTATCAGAGGGATCGACGTGCTTGCATATTGGCAACTTCGCAAATGTAATATCGGCTTCTTAGCATTAATGACTTTTAGAGGTAAAAATGACTCAACCTAAACCAAGGCCAACGATAGCAGAAATGGTGCGCTACCAGCCCAACCTTGGGGCACCTGTAACAGATCGTGTTATCAGACTTTCAGCCAATGAAGGCGCATTTGGTCCTAGTCCGAAGGCATTAGCAGCCATGGAGAAGCAATCTAATCTTTTACATTGGTATCCAGAAGAGGAACCGGTAGAACTGGCCGAGAAAATTGCATCGAAATACGACCTAAACCCAGAGAACATGGTGTTTGGTTGTGGATCAGATGAGTTGATTATGGCGATTTGTCAGGCATATCTGGATCCGGGTGACGAAGCCATCCATACGGAATATGGGTTCATAATGTATCCAATGTCAACGAAAGTGGCTGGTGGCAGTCCTATACCCGCTCCTGATAATAATTTTAAGGTTGATGTGGATTCTATTTTAGATTGTGTCACCAGTCGAACGCGTGTTGTTTTCCTTGCCAACCCCAATAATCCCACTGGGTCGTATCTCTCGCGTAATGAAGTCGCGCGACTTCACAGTAAACTGCCTAAAGATGTGCTCCTAGTGATAGACGCAGCGTATTCTGAATTTGTTGTTCGTAATGATTATTCAAGCGGCGCTGAGTTAGTCGATAAGTACGAAAATGTAATAATGCTAAGGACGTTCTCTAAACTCTATTCGCTAGCTGGCTTGCGTTTGGGTTGGGGGTATGCAAAACCTCATATCATTGATGCTCTTCATGTCGTCAAACAGCCTTTTGGAGCTAATAGAGCAGCAGTGGCTGCTGCTGTAGCTTCTCTTGATGATCAGGAGTTTATTGATAAAGCAGTTGAGCATAATGAAAAATGGCGGACATGGACTGCTTCTAAATTCGAAGAGCTTGGTCTTAACTGCCTCCCAAGCATTACTAACTTTCTTATGGTGAAATTTCCAAATGACGATGGGAAAACAGCCAATGATGCAGGATCTTTTCTAGCCAGTAGAGGAATAATGACGCGTGGTATGAGTGGCTACGGTGCACCTGACTATTTAAGGCTTTCTATTGGAACAGAGGATGAGATGAAAATCGTTGTAAAAAGTGTTGCAGAATTTCTTAGAGGAGAATGAATCTGTGACTCCTCACTCCGACACGCAAAGCACCTTTATTTTCCAAAGGATCACGATCATCGGAATTGGTTTGATTGGTTCTTCTTTTTCTCGCGCCCTAAAGTCAAAAGCAGGTTTAGTCCAAGAAATAATAGCAACTGATAGTGATAAAGACAACCTAGCTAAGGCCTCAGACCTAGGGATCGTTGACACCATTTGTGACGACATAAACGAAGCTGTTTCAAGATCCGATTGCGTCATTCTTTGCACACCCATTGGGACCTATGAAAAAATTGTTAAGCAGATCGCGCCGAGTTTACCGGCCGGTTGTGTTCTAAGTGATGTTGGTTCGGTAAAGGCGCAGCCTATTGAAAAAATAATCCCATATATTCCCCACAATGTTCACTTGGTTCCAGGGCATCCAATAGCTGGAACAGAGAAATCAGGGCCAGAGGCTGGCTTTGCGAGTCTTTTTGAAGGGCGTTACTGGCTTTTAACACCTCTTAACGATGTTGATCGGGACGCGGTTTCCAAAATGCGAAGACTATGTGAAGGAGTCGGAGCTATGGTAGAAGAAATGGATATTAATTATCATGATAAGGTACTGGCTATAACCTCACACTTGCCGCACCTTATAGCCTATACAATTGTTGGAACTGCAGATGATTTAGAGGATCAAACGCAAGCCGATGTCATCCGCTTTTCTGCATCAGGTTTTAGAGACTTTACTAGAATTGCTGGTTCTAATCCTGTCATGTGGCGGGATGTGTTTTTAAATAACCGCGAGGCAGTCTTAGAAATGCTCCAGAGATTTTCAGAGGATTTGTCACTTTTGCAAAGAGCAATAAGGTGGGGTGAAGGTGATGTGTTGGAGGCTCTTTTTACCCGCACTCGAGATATTAGGCGCGGGGTTATAGATGCCCGTCAGGATATACCTCCATCACCCAACGATGCTAAATAATTCAGTTATCATAAAAGGACCTAGCTGAAGTTTCCCCTTTTGCGCAGTTATAGGTATTTGGATTGATAGGTTGCCATCGCTGTTCATTTTTCTGGGTAATAAACTCAGTGCTAGCTGTATCATCAACCCCTCAGTTCTTGAAATGTCACCTGTTCCCATCTTTTCTTCAATAAATTCTTCTGCTCTATAAACCAAAACTGTTCCAGCACCTATCGGTTTCAATTCCTGGTCAAGACTTAATGTTCCTCTCATTTCGAGGCCGATAGTGGCTGTATCAACTTTCAGTTTGTTGATCTCTATTGTTCCGCCATCATCGCGCCAATCCACAACGCTACTCACATTGCTCGTGTCCAAAAAGCCGATTATGCTCATGCCTAAGTGAGCTTTTTTTATATCATTGAAATAATCCAACGGTGATGGCTTTAATCTTATTCCTTTTAGGTCTACAGAAACATCCATGGTGAGTTTTTGAGCTGGACTTTCGGGTTGTAAAGTTTGATTAAGAGTGATGACCATATTCCTGGCGACAGCATGATGCCCCCGGTTTGGGTTAGTTGTAGTTTCCTCCTGTTGAAGCAGTTCAACAGTTTCTAATTCGAAAACAAGCCGAGGCTTCCTAACAACAGCTTTATCAATAGTGATTTCAAGAGCATTCGATCGAAAGCGCCACGATATCTCTTTTTGTCGATTAATTGACGTTAGGGCAGCTCTTTCAGCATTTATATTTAGCGTGGTAGGATCTAATAGGGATACTCCGAACACAACGTCTGAAAATTGTAATGATAACTCGCCGTCTAGCAAAGATGTTGCTACCTGCAATTCTTCCGTGTGCCAAGAGATTGAAAAAGGAAACCCTGATCGACTTAGCTGCAATGGTATGGAAATTCTGTGCTGACTTGCCGTTTCGATGAGCATCTTATTAATCTGATGAAAAGACCACTGACTGAGTATCAACCAAGTGATGCAATAGATCACAGTCAAACCAACAAACACTACAATAATGGCCAGCCGTTGTTTTTTTGAAATATTTAAGGGAGGTCTTATCATGGAATAAAAATCTAGATTTGTTGGATTGAATTTATACGCCTTTTCCTGCTTATTCGAATTTTCTTTGTTTGGCTCCCTGAAATTTTAAAAAATTTTAAGTAATTCAATGTTAATTTATGTCGTATATAAATTTAACGAGAATCCAATTCTATATGAAGTATGGACTAGTTTTGCGCTGTCATAAACAATTGGGAGGTATTTTATGTTAGATGACCCGCCGATTTTGAAGGTTCGCAAGCCGGTTAGGCGCCCAACAGAAAAGCAGATTAAAGCTTTTGCAGGCGCCAATACTAGTAATGTTGCTGACTGTATGGATGGAAGAGGGGCTATGCACCATTCTATAAAGCCACTCCAAATGAACTCTTCAACGTTTTGCGGGCCAGCACTGACATGTTTCGCTTACCCTGCTGATAATTTAGCAGTCATGGGAGCGCTTCACTTATCCGAGCCCGGCGACGTCATCGTTTGTGCTAATGACGCTTTTGAAACTACGGCTGTTATCGGCGACTTGGTTTGTGGTATGATGAAAAATAAGGGTGTTGCTGGCTTTGTCACAGATGGAATGGTGAGAGATCAAAAAGGAATTGAACCTTGGTTACTTCCCGTATTTTGTCGAGGCGTAAATCCTAATTCACCAGCTAAGACGGGACCGGGATCGGTCGGGCTGCCTGTCCATATAGGGGGCATAACTGTTGAAACGGGTGATGTTATAATCGGTGATATTGACGGTGTCGCGGTAGTGCCGTCCAGTCGGATAGATGAAGTGATAACAAAATTGGAATCTCTGACGGCTGCGGAGGCTGTTTTTGAAGAGCGGGTGAAGTCTGGTATGGCGGAACCCGATTATATAGAAGAGTTAATGTCTTCAAGCAAAACGCTCTATGTAACTTAGGGGATACTATCTTGGTAAATTTAATTTGAGGAATTAAATGAGTGAAGTTAAACAACTAGCTTACGCATTGGGCGCGCAAATTGAGGGGGTCAGAGTCAGTGAACCTCTAAGCGACGTGCAAACTGCATTCATAAAGAAAATATGGCACGAGCATCATATTGTTTTATTTAGAGAACAAAACGCTGAACCCCGTGAGATAATAGAATTTGCCGGTAATTTTGGTGACCTTGATGACCATGCGAGTACACCATATTATCGATTAGAAAATTTTCCTCAGCTGATGGAGATTACGACTAGGCCGATAAATGGGCGGCCATCAGAAACAAGAAACGTTGGACGGAACTGGCACTCAGATTATTCGTATACACAGAGGCCGGCTGCGGCATCAATGTTATTTTGTGTTGAGCCTGCGCCAGTAGGCGGGGATACAATGTTCTGTAATATGGTCAAGGCATACGAGACACTTTCGAAACCAATGCAAAAGATAGTGGATGAACTTCATTCGGTCTATGATATCTCATTGACTGCAGGCTTATTCCAACGCGACCCAAAAGAAGTTGAGGAGACAAGAAAATTAAATCCTCCTATAGCTCATCCGACAGTACGAGTGCATCCTGAAAGTGGTAAAAAAGCCTTATATGTGAGTGAGAGGGTTTCGCACTTTCACGGGATGACTGGCGAGGAAAGTAAGCCGTTGATTGACTATCTTTGTTATCATGCAACCAGACCAGAAAATGTCTACAGGCATGTATGGAGAGCTGGGGACTTACTTTGCTGGGATAATAGGACAACGATGCATGTGGCCTTAGCTGATTTCGATTTAACGCAAACTCGTCATATGCTGAGAGCGACGCTCCTTGGCGAACATTCTGGCTTTATCGTAGACGATTAGATAATCGGGGAGCGCAAGCCTCCCACGAGTTTGTTAAAATTCTCAAGGTCTTCATTGATTAGACCCTCTCTAATAAGAAAGTCTATAATAACTAAATTACAATTGTATTTAAACGCATGCGGGCGATTTTTGATTGTTTCCATTACGGTCTCGACGGGAACTAAATCGAATTTTTCGACCTCGTTGTCGTTTGGTAAGGGGATAAATGAGCTAGGAAGATAAAGATCATAGACATATAGAATTTTTCGTCGCAGGGTCGTTCCAGCTTGCATGTTATAACTCACAAAGCCCTTTGGTTCACTTGCTTTCGCCAACTCTTCTGGAATTGAAGCTTCCTCATAACATTCCTTAACAACATTTTCTTGCCGCGTTATGTTACTTGGTTGCCCACCAGCAACCATATTGTCCAATTCACCCGGAAAAGTTTTGCGCTGATGGGAGCGGGTAGCAACCCACATTTTTTTATTTTCATGATCATTGGTAATGCCATTGAGATGCACGCCTGTGTTTAAGATCCCAAAAAAATCAGCAGCTCCTCTATCAATCTCCATTAGCGTTTTTCCGTTAATATTTTCTTTAACCGCGTATTTTTCATTCAATTTGCTGAGCTTAGGGTCCTCGGTTCTTAGTATCTCGAGCATCTCCTCTATAGCCATAGTTCTGTCTTGGGGATTAACAAGTGCATCAGATAATGCAAAATGATCTGACATCGACACAAAAAGTTTTGGGAAAGCCTCGAGATATTTCGAGTGTTTTTTGTGCACATATCCGACTCTTTTACCAGCAATATGCCATGGTAGAAATTCCGTCAAATCATATTGATTGCAGCGGGAAATGTGAAAAAGAAAACCCATCTAAATCTCTCTATAACCAAATTCAATTTTATCTTGGCATTTGTCTTGCCGAAAGCCTAATCACAGCTATATCGTATGGGGATGGATACTCTGATAATCATATTACTCGCTATCTCCGTCGTTCTCGTCGTTGGCGCGTTGGTTGGCGGGCTGATTGCTATGGCTCGCGGGGGCAAGTTAGGGCCTCAAAGATCAAATATGTTTATGCGCTACAGAATTTTATTTCAAGGAATTGCTATATTGTTAGTCATAATATTGCTGGCTATAGCTAAGGATTAGAGAAGCGAGGGATTATTACATGGTCAAGTTGACTAAGATATACACTAGAGGGGGAGATGAAGGTTTTACTTCTCTGGGAAGTGGTGACAGAGTAGCAAAGTATTCGGATAGACCGGCTGCATATGGGGCGGTTGATGAAGCAAACGCAGCTATTGGCCTAGCTCGTTTGGACGCGTCTGGGACCGTCGACGAAGCTCTTGCACGTATTCAAAATGACCTCTTTGATTTGGGTGCGGATCTCTGCACACCGGAAGGAGGCGAGAGGAAGTCGGGGGCGTTGAGAATTTCCCAAAATCAAGTTGACCGGCTCGAAAATGAAATCGATCTGATGAATAAGAGTTTGCAGCCGCTTTCTTCATTCGTTTTGCCCGGGGGCACCCCGGTTGGGGCATTTCTTCATAATGCTCGAACGATAGTTAGGCGAGCCGAACGTCAAATTACACTTCTTTCTTCAAAAGAAGAGGTCAATCCCGCGGCAATAAAATATATCAATAGGCTGTCTGATCATTTATTTGTTTTATCAAGACACGTAAATGATAATGGTGCAAAGGACGTACTTTGGGTCCCTGGGAAGAACCGGTAGATCGCAAGTCGGGTGAATTTTGGCGATGCCCCTATATCGGCCTGTTTGTCTTGACATATTTGTCTCTCTCTCCTACGTAAAGATACGAGACACTTTGATTTAAATCAGCGGGGTTCAAATTAGCTATGAAGATTCTTGTGCCAGTTAAACGGGTGATTGATTACAACGTAAAAGTGCGAGTGAAGGCCGATCAAACAGGCGTTGAACTGGCAAATGTCAAAATGTCTATGAACCCCTTTGATGAAATATCAGTTGAACAGGCGATAAGGCTCAAAGAAGCAGGAATTTGCGAAGAAATAATAGCCGTTTCAGTCGGTGTCCAACAATGCCAAGAGACCATAAGAACGGCACTGGCGATGGGGGCAGATAGAGGAATACATGTCCTCCACGACGGAGATATCGAACCATTAGCTGTCGCAAAAATTCTTAAAGAGCTCGCCAATAAAGAAGGGCCGACGCTCATCATTGTAGGCAAACAGGCCATCGACGATGACTCCAATCAGACAGGACAAATGTTAGCGGCGTTGCTTGGTTGGGGGCAGGCGACGTTTGTTTCGGATATCCAGGTTGAGGGAGAGCAAGTTAAAGCAACAAGAGAAGTAGATGGCGGACTAGAAACAATTTCGGTAAAATTGCCTGCCGTTATTACGACGGACTTACGTCTGAACGAACCTAGATATGCTTCACTGCCGAATATTATGAAGGCTAAGAAAAAACCGATTGATCAAACCTCGCCGGCTGATCTTGGTGTAGACCCTTCCATACGCCTAGAAATCCTGAAGGTCGCAGAGCCGCCACAACGAGAATCAGGGGTTAAGGTTGAGGATGTTGCCGACCTAGTTGATAAACTGCGAAATACAGCAAAGGTAATTTAATATGACTATTTTGATAATTGCGGAACACAGTAATACGGAGCTCGGGCCTGCAACTTTAAATGCGGTAACAGCCGCTAAAGCCATTGGTGGTGAACTAGAGATATTAGTAGCGGGATCTGGCTGTGACGGTGCAGCAGATGAAGCCTCGAAAATAGAAGGTGTTACTAGGATTTTAGTCGCAGACTCAGATGAGTATGCCAATGCGCTGGCAGAAAACGTAGCAGCTTTAGTTAGTAAGATGGCTGAAAACTATAGTCATATACTGGCTACCGCGACGACCTCAGCGAAAAATATTATGCCCCGTGTTGCTGCGCTGAAAGATGTACAGCAGATCTCAGAGATCTCTGAAGTGATCGATGCTGAAACTTTTGTGCGGCCGATCTATGCAGGGAATGCAATGGCTACTGTAAAAACCTCGGACAGCATAAAGGTAATCACCGTTAGAGGTACGTCTTTTGAGGCAGCACAGGAAGACGGTGGCAGTGCGTCGATAGAAAAGATCGATGCATCGGGGGATGCAGGGCTCAGCCAGTACATAGGATCTGAGCTTAGCGCTTCTGAACGTCCTGACTTGACATCGGCGCGTATCGTCGTGTCGGGAGGGCGTGGCATGCAGTCAGGAGAAAACTTTCCAATTATAGAAGCGGTAGCGGATAAACTTGGTGCAGCAGTTGGCGCATCTAGGGCAGCAGTTGATGCAGGCTATGTTCCAAACGATTATCAAGTTGGGCAAACTGGTAAGGTAGTTGCGCCTGATTTATATATTGCAGTCGGTATATCTGGAGCTATTCAGCACCTAGCGGGAATGAAGGATAGCAAGGTAATTGTGGCAATTAATAAGGATGAAGAAGCGCCGATTTTCCAAGTTGCGGATTTTGGTCTTGTTGCTGATTTATTTAAGGCTGTACCGGAGCTGGATGACGAGCTCCAGAAAAACGGTTTCACGGGTTAATCAGATCCCTTAGAGCAGTAGAGGCTAGTGATGTGATGATAGGCAATGTTGGTATTGTTGGTGCTGGGCAGATGGGCAGTGGCATCGCACACGTAGTTTCACTTAGCGGACGAACTGTTCAGCTATTAGATTTAGATCAAGACCTCCTGCGGCGCAGTATCGAGACAATAGAAAAAAATATGGCCCGCCAGGCGAGCAGGGGGAAAATTACCGAAGAGGATGTGAAGTCCGCGCTCTCACGTATAGAAACTGCGACAGATTACTCAGGCTTTAAAAATTGCGATATCGTCATTGAAGCTGCGACTGAAAACGAAGATATAAAGTGTAAGATATTTCAAGAGATGGCAGGTTGCTTAAATGAACACACTCTCTTGGCAACAAATACATCGTCAATCTCGATTACACGCTTGGCTTCAACAACCGATAGGCCAGAAAAATTCATAGGAATGCATTTTTTTAATCCAGTTCCGGTAATGCAATTAGTGGAGTTGATAAAAGGGATTGCGACGAGTAAAGAGACGTTTGCATCCGTTAAAGAATTGTCGGAATCTCTTGGTAAAACAGTTGCAGAGGCAGAAGACTTTCCAGCGTTCATAGTCAACAGGATTTTAGTTCCGATGATTAATGAAGCTGTCTACGCTGTTTATGAAGGTGTTGGTACAATTAGTTCGGTTGATATAGGTTTGCGCCTCGGCGCTAACCACCCTATGGGTCCTCTTCAGCTAGCTGATTTTATCGGTCTTGATACTTGCTTATCCGTCATGCAGGTGATGCATGCGGGTCTGGCTGATCCAAAATATCGACCATGTCCTTTACTAGTTAAATATGTTGAGGCCGGTTGGTTAGGGCGAAAAACAGGAAAAGGGTTCTATGACTATAGTGGGGATGAACCTATTCCTACTAGGTAGTGTGCTTTTAAAGGAAAATATTTTGTGAAGACTTTTTTGTTGCATTTATATAAAATATAATATAAATTAATTAAAAATATTTTTAATCCTTTAGAAAGAAGGGTGTGTGATGACCAAAAAGGTTGCAGATAAAGCATTTGAGTTGCTGGCAAAAGCAGTCTCAGATTTAGAGGGTAATGAAAAAAAAGTCGCTGACGCACTAATTGCCGAGTTAAGAGTTAACTCATTGGTGCTCGGAACCAGTCCAATCCAAGCAATTGCGAGCAAACCCCTTGAAAATACTTCATATTCGTTGTCGTTAGAGGCTCTCGAACGTGGTAATAACTCGCTACACTAAACGAAATAAGTGTTTGATCATCTAATTTCGTAGGTAAAAATTAACCAGCTCTACTGCGGATGGCGTGTCCCACTTGGCAGTACCCACCAGTTTGCCAACGACTTTTCCGGTGGGGCTAATGAGAAGCGTTGTCGGAATGCCGGTTAGACCTAATTCACGCATTAGGGATGCTTTCGGGTCGCTTCCCGACTTAAGTGATGTTAGTCCCAATCTCTTCAAAAAGGGTTGAAACACTTTTGGCCCACTGCGGTCGATAGAAATCAATAACAACTTAAATTTCGGGTTATTAATTTTAGATTCAAGTTTTGCAAGAGAAGGTAATTCACTAATACAAGGAGCGCACCAAGTCGCCCAAAAATTTAAAAGGGTCCAGTTGTTTTTAAACTCATGAAGAGTAACTTCTTTACCACTCGGATCGATGAAAGGAGTTGAAGGGCTCTCGATGGATGGGTTATTTTCTGTGAACTTGTTCATATCTCCAGATTTTGGTGGCTTTGCATGGGCAACCTCCGCTACTACTATGAGTGTGAGCAAGAGAACTATTAGTCTGTGAACTAATGTTAAGAAAAAATTTTGAACCCGCATCAGAAAGCCCTCTGAAATGGAAAAAAAGACTAAAGATATAGATAGAAAAAATAAAGAAAAAGGTAAATCTCAGGTAAGTTCTGTGTGGGGTGGTCGATTTACTGGTGTCCCCTCTGACATTATGGAAAAAATAAATCCTTCAATAGACTTTGATAAGCGTTTTTTCGTTCAAGATATAGAGGGCTCGAGAGTTCATGCAGAGATGCTTGGAAAGCAAAAAATTATTTCAGCAAAAGAGAGCGAAGAAATAATCGAAGGTCTTAACCAGATTGAAAAAGAAATACACGAAGGTAACTTTCAGTTTAAGAGAGACTTAGAAGATATACACATGAATGTTGAGGCGCGATTAACTACTTTAATAGGAGAAACTGGGGGTAGATTACACACGGCGCGCTCTAGGAATGATCAGGTTGCAACCGACTTTAAAATGTGGGTCAGGGACAAGATAGATGGTTTGATCGAGGCACTGAGCCTACTACAAAAAGCTTTGATCAACAAAGCAGATGAAAATAGTGACGTGATCATGCCAGGTTTCACGCATCTTCAAGTGGCGCAACCTGTAACTTTTGGCCATCACTTGCTAGCCTATGTTGAAATGTTCGGTAGGGACCGAGGACGCTTTGCAGATTGTAGGCGTAGGTTGAATGAGTGTCCTTTAGGGTCTGCTGCGCTAGCAGGCACTTCTTTTGAAATTGATCGCGATTTTACCGCTTATAAACTGGGTTTTGATCGGCCAACAGCAAATTCTTTAGACGCAGTATCCGATAGGGACTTTGCATTAGAATTTCTATCAGCTGCATCAATTTGTATCATTCATTTATCGCGTTTTTCTGAAGAAATTATTAATTGGAATAGTGCTCAGTTTGACTTTGTCAGTTTGTCCGACGCATTCACTACTGGTAGCTCTATAATGCCGCAAAAGCGTAATCCAGATGCGGCAGAACTAGTAAGAGGAAAAACTGGAAGGGTCGTAGGCGCACTAAATTCACTGCTCGTGATGATGAAGGGACTACCTCTTGCTTTCTTTAAGGATATGCAGGAAGACAAGGAGCCCTTATTTGACGCATCAGACACATTAGAGGTGTGTATTTATGCATGCATTGGGATAGTTGAGGACATGAAACCAAATGTAGAAAATATGCTTGCGGCATCTGATCAAGGGTTTTCGACAGCTACTGATCTAGCAGATTGGTTGGTTCGCGTACTAGGACTCCCATTTCGTAGAGCGCATCATATTACGGGTGAGATTGTTAAACTGGCAGAGCAAAAAAAATGTAGGTTGGTTGATTTAAAGATAGAAGATCTCCAAAATATCGAGTCGTCCATAAATGAAGATGTGTTTGAGGTATTGGATCCCGTAAAATCTATTTCTAGTCGCATCAGTTTTGGAGGGACCGCACCAGTCAACGTAGCTAAGGCAGTTGCGAAAGCACGGAAACGATTTCTTTAGCTGTAAGGATGTTTTAATGAAAAGAAAATGTGCCAGTTTTTGTTTTATCTGGTTAACAATACTATCTTTTGCCTTTCTTTCACTTGGCAGTTGTGGAAAAAGAGGGGCACCTAAGGCATTGGGTTCAAACCAAAGTTATGACTATAAAAAATATCCAACGCATTAATTTAAATAAGTTTGGGAAAATTGAGTGATTAACTATAAAAACGGGAACTTAACTGTTGAAAGTGTTGACGTTAGCAAAATAGTTAGCGAAGTTGGAACGCCGTTCTACTGTTACTCGTATAATAAGATATTGGATCAGTACAGGGGGCTTGCTACTGCGTTATCATCATCGAAAATTTCAATTTATTTTGCGGTTAAGGCTAATTCTAATCTAAGCATAATTAAAGCACTAGCAAAAGAAGGTGCTGGCGCCGACGTGGTCTCGCTGGGTGAGTTTAAAAGGTGCCTGATAGCCGGTGTTGACCCCAAAAAAATTGTTTTTTCTGGCGTCGGGAAGACAACAGAGGAGATAGTAGAGGCGTTAAATAACGATATATTCCAAATAAATGTAGAGTCAGAGGCGGAGTTAATAAATATCAATCAGATAGCAAAATCTCTTGGGAAAGTTGCTACGATAGGCCTTAGGGTGAACCCTGATGTGGATGCAAAAACCCACGAGAAAATAACGACAGGTAAGAAGGAAAACAAGTTTGGGATTGATCTGAAGGATGCGCCAATATTTTTTTCTAAAGCATCCACCCTTTCTAATGTATCCATGAAAAGTTTGGCAGTTCATATAGGGTCTCAACTTTTAGAACTTTCTCCATATAAGTCGGCTTATAAAAAAATAGCGGAAATGACACGTTATCTTAGATCAACAGGTCATGAAATTTCGCATTTGGATTTGGGTGGGGGCTTAGGTATTCCTTATTCAGATGAAGGCCTTGCCGATTTGAATGCTTATAATCAAATCATTTCGGAGACGGTAGGGGATTTGGATTGCAAGCTGAGTATTGAACCAGGCCGATATTTAGTTGGTGAAGCAGGAATGCTGATTACTCGGGTGATTTATATCAAACAAGGTGACCAGAAGAAGTTTGTAATCGTGGACGGCGCAATGAATGATCTCATTCGACCCACACTCTACGAGGGATTTCATGCCATTGTTCCCGTAACGGAAAAAAATCTATCTTCTCAAAAAAGCTTGTGTGACGTGGTGGGGCCTATTTGTGAGAGTGGTGATTATTTTGCGAAAGACCGAATGTTGCCTGAGTTTAGCCAAAATGACCTTCTGGCCATAATGTGTTCGGGAGCTTACGGAGCTGTAATGGCGTCTAACTATAACAGTCGACCATTAATTCCAGAAGTTTTGGTTAATAATGACCTTTTTTCTGTCATAAGAGAACGTCAGACTTTTGAAAAAATAATACAAGATGAAAAGCTAGCCGCTTGGCTACAGTAGTCTTTAGGCCCCACAAATAAGTAAAAAATTGAAGAGGATAACTAGAAATCACAACTCATCTTTCTCTTTTTGTACTGAAATTGTTCTCATCAGTAACCAGAGTCACCGCCGCGGTCCTGATCTGAAAATGTGACTAGTAATTTTACAGTATTCTCATCTGGAAACGGCTTTTGGAATTCAAATTTTATGGTTTCATCGGGTAAAAGTGTCTTTGCCTCTGGAGTAAAGAACTCAGTTTGCAATTGGCGTCCTGTTGCGTCTATTTCTGTCCCTTGAATTATTGGAACTGCTTGCACCAGTTCTGTCGGATTATAGATCTCTCCTTGGACCAGTAAAATTTCCATAAATTGTTCATTGTTTCTCCAAGCACCAATATTTTTTAAAACAAGATTTTCTCCCTTAACTGGAACGTGAAGTCCTATGGCATCATATACAATTGCAATGGGGGGATATTGTTTTACAGCTTCTGCACGCCAATTAAGACTTGCCGATATCGCAAGAACAAGCACCACAAAAATTGTTATTGGTACCCATGGTAGATTCAGTCGCCTCTTTTGAGAAGTTTCAATAATTTCCTCAGAAGTTGGAATGGGAATATTGCCTGTAAGCTCAATATCAGTTTCTAGAGGATTAGGTAACTCTTCTGTTTCATCTTCGAAGGCGAGTTTGTTGTTCTCCGCTATGGGTAATTGATGCCATTTGTGCTTGCACTGACTACACCGAAGTTTTCTCCCTTCCTCTGGGATGGCATCGTCGGGCACATCGAAATGGGCTGAGCAACTAGGGCAGGCTATACGCATTAAATTAATCGTCCTTGGATGAAAGCCAATTTAGAACCGGTTTTTGTTACCCTTGGGTAAATGGTAATTTGAAAATTTTCCAAAAGAAAAATAGTAGGTAATGATCATAAAATCGCTTATCTTTTTTCTATTACGTTTGATTTTTGTTTTCATATTCTATTTGAAAAGATTAGAAAAGAATAGTTAGGAATTTTTATACGTATGGTTCGGTTTGAAGATGTCGAGATAAGATATCGGGGGAAAGAAGCCATTCTCACTGATGTAAGTTTTGACTTGGGTGAAGGTAATTTTCACTTCTTGACGGGCAAAAGTGGGGCGGGGAAGTCATCTCTGCTTAAAGCGATTTACATGGGGATCTTTCCATCAAAAGGAAAGATAAGTTTATTTGGCCGTGATACTTCATTAATTACAAAAAAAGAAATCCCCGAAATAAGGCGCAGGATGGGAATAGTTTTTCAGGATTTCCGGTTAATAAATAACTTGACTGTTCAAGAGAATGTAGCGCTACCATTGAGGATTTTTAATACCAAAGGTTCCATTATACGACGCCATGTCCCGGAATTGTTAGAATGGGTGGGTTTGGGTGATCACTTAGATGATTTACCTACGTCTTTATCTGGAGGACAGCAACAGCGAGTAGCAATAGCAAGAGCTGTGATAGCTCGGCCAGTACTGTTATTGGCGGATGAACCAACTGGTAATGTTGATGACACTATAGCGGACCGATTATTATATCTCTTTAAAGAATTGCATCGAACTGGAACGAATGTTCTGATTGCGACCCACAATGAAAACTTAATACAAAAATTCGACTATCCAGTTCTGCGTATAGAAGATAAAAAAATTTTATTTAGTGATTAGAGGTTTCTTATCCAGGGGAAATATAGTTGCCACTCAAATTTATACGGAAAAGGCGGGCATTGGAAAGGTCGTATCATGAGAATATTTAAGCTCGCCGGGTCAAATTTCTTTTTAGGCTGGATAATGACTTCTATGATTTATTTGGCGCTTCTAGCAGTCCTTTTTAGTACTGTATCAACATTATCTTTCGATAAGTGGAGAAGTGCTACGCGAGACCTGGTTACAATTCATGTCCCAAACCCTACCGAAAGAATTGCTAGCGATGATGATGCTACACGTCTAGATGAGACGTTGAAAATTTTGCGAGCATTCCCTGATATTGAAAGTGTTATAGTTTTAGAAAAAAATGACATTGAAAGATTAATTAACCCATTGGTAGAAAAAGACACTTTAAAAAATATTCTACTGCCTGCATTAATCGAAATAAGGTTAAGTAGAAATCATATTTTGCCCGACCTCAATACCTCTCTTAAAAATGTATCGACGGAGATATTTATAGAAAGTCATGCAGAGTTATTCTTGTCCGACGCAAAGACATTGAGCGGAGCTAAAAAATTATTTTCCGTAATAGTCAGCCTAACACTGTTTGTCGCTATGATTTCCGTAGTCTTTGCAGTTCATTCAGGGCTGGCAATTAACAGGGAAACAATCCAAGTGATGCATTTGATTGGTGCTAAGAATGGTTTCATAGCCAGAACTTTTCAAAAGCATGTGCTTAAGGCTTTAGGTTTTTCTAGTGCTTGTGGGGCCGCTCTGGCCATGGGGACATTTTTTATATTAGATAGATTGCTTAAAGTTGCTTTTTTTGGCGATGTGGAGATAGATATTTTTAAACAAATAAATCTTTTGGATTGGATAATCTTTATGTTAGTCCCTGTTTCCTACGCTCTGTTGGGAATTATCGTGGCTGGGGCTTCGGTCTTAATCCTTCTTAGGACGCAAAGCTAATAATTTTGGGAATGAATGGAAAACGCTTTCTTTAATTTTAAAGTTATCCAACGCTCATTGGTAACACTTTTTTTGCTCTTGGTGTTTTTATGGGTTATCGGCTTTGCGAATTTCTTGAGATCAATCCCAATTCAACCCCCCGGCGATATTGTAAAAAGTGATGCTATAATTGTATTAACTGGTGGCTCAAGAAGATTAGAAGTTGGGATCACATTATTGGAAAACGATAAAGCAGCTTTATTATTTGTGTCTGGGGTCAATGAAAAGGTAACCAGGTCAGATATTTTGAATTTGCTGGATGGAGGCAAATTACCTAAGAGTACGAAGTTCTTTGATTGTTGCATCACGCTTGGTTATACAGCTGAGGATACGAGAGGAAATGCTAAGGAAAGTCTTCAATGGGTGCGTGATAATAGCTTGAGTTCTATCATTCTTGTGACAAGTAACTACCATATGCAGAGAGCGTACTTGGAGTTTAAATCGCAAAATCCTAATATAAAGATCACTCAATATCCTGTTTCTAATGGCCAATTTCGACTGTCGAGCTGGCTGATTCATTCTAAAAGATTCGTTTTATTATTTTTGGAATTCCACAAATTAATTTTGACAAATCTGCGTGCATACTGTTGTTATCCGTAGCCGACTACGAATACCCATCTTGAAACAAACGGTGTTAACACAAATTTGTTCGGCGTAATAACAGCGAGAAAGCAAAAAGTCATTTTGGTCTGGATCAATGGAACTCAATTCACAAATTTCCCAATGGATATGGAATAGCAAATATAGATTCTTCGGTGCAGATGGAAACGCTATTGATTCAAGTATTGAGGATACATGGAGGCGTATAGCGGAAACCGTCGCTTCAGTTGAAAAAGAGCCTAAAAAATGGGACCAAAAATTTTATGATGCGCTGAAAGAATTTAAATTTCTGCCAGCGGGTAGAATAATTGCCGGAGCAGGAACGGGGCGTTCTGTTACGCTATTCAATTGCTTTGTTATGGGTGATATTCCCGATGATATGGCAGGGATATTTACTGCAGTTAAAGAAGCTGCTCTCACTCTTCAACAAGGTGGTGGCATCGGTTATAACTTTTCTACTCTCAGACCGAAAGGAGCGCCGGTAGTCGGAGTAGGTGCTGACGCTTCCGGCCCGCTCTCTTTTATGGATGTTTGGGACTCGATGTGCCGAACCATAATGAGTGCAGGGTCCCGCCGGGGCGCGATGATGGCCACGTTGCGTTGTGATCATCCGGACATAGAGGATTTCGTGGAAGCGAAGAAAGACCCGTCCCGGCTGAGGATGTTCAACTTGTCTGTACTGATAACTGACAAATTTATGAAAGCCGTCTCCGGAGGAAAAAACTGGGATTTGAAGTTTGAGGGAAGAGTATATAAGACAATAGCGGCGACTGAGTTGTGGAATAAAATTATGAAATCCACTTATGAATTTGCTGAACCTGGCGTGATTTTTATCGATCGCATCAATAAGCAAAATAACCTAGCTTATTGTGAAAAAATTTCTGCTACAAACCCATGCGGAGAGCAACCCTTGCCGGCATATGGTGCCTGTCTACTGGGCTCGATAAACCTTGCAAAATTGATCAATAAGCCATTTGAAAAAGGCGCCTCAATGGACTTGACGGCATTAAGGGAGTTAACGGGGACAGCTGTCAGAATGTTGGATAATGTTATCGATATTTCCAGATATCCCATCGATCAGCAGAGGGAAGAAGCAGTAAGTAAACGTCGGCTAGGGCTTGGGATCACAGGTTTAGCCGATGCACTAATAATGTGCGGAGTCAGATACGGTTCGAAAGAGGCGGTGAATTTAACAAAAAATTGGTTGAGAGTTTTAAGGGATAGCGCTTATAGGTGCTCTATAGACTTGGCAAAGGAAAAAGGTTCATTTCCATTGTTTGTTAAAGAAAAATTCATAGAAAACCACAATGTAAAAAAACTCCCTAAAGAGCTGAGGGCTGGCATATACAGCTATGGAATAAGAAATGCTTTGCTTACGTCAATCGCGCCAACGGGAACAATATCTCTGTTAGCTAATAATGTTTCGTCCGGTTTAGAGCCAGTTTTTGCGTTTAAATATAATCGGAAAGTTCTTCAATCTGATGGTTCTAGTTTCATAGAGCCAGTCAGCGACTATGCACTTGCACTATTTGAAGAATTAAAAGGTACAGGTGAAAATAAAACAAAAGCATTTGTCGATGCACAGACGCTTCAACCAAACGACCATTTAGTAATGCAGGCAGCTGTTCAGGAGTATATTGATAGTTCGATTTCTAAAACTATAAATTGCCCAGAAAATATAGAATTCGAAACTTTCAAGGCAGTTTATAAATCTGCATATGACTTAGGATGTAAAGGTTGTACCACTTATCGTCCAAACGATATTACGGGCTCTGTGTTGTCTGTAGACAAAATTGAACATAAGAGTGATCAGGAATTACTTCCGAAAGAAAAAAGTGAGGATGGCGAAAGTATCGATGACAAACCACTTATCCCTTTAGAAAGACCAGAGCAGCTAGATGGTAAAACTTACAAAATAAAATGGCCGGAAAGTGATCATGCAATATACATCACTATGAACGATATTATACAAGATGGGAAACGACGGCCGTTTGAGATATTTATCAACTCAAAAAATATGGAACATTTTGCTTGGACAGTAGCACTGACAAGAATGATAAGTGCTGTCTTTAGGCGAGGGGGCGAAATCTCTTTCGTGGTGGAGGAATTAAAAGCGGTGTTTGATCCTAGAGGAGGCGCTTGGATGGAGCGCCGATATGTCCCTTCGCTATTAGCGGCAATAGGAGAAGTGATTGAAAAGCATATGATTGAAATAGGTTTTATACCAAGCGAGGGATCCTTTAGTGAAAAGGTTGGACGTGGTGAAAATATCCTCGATTTTCAAAGGGAAAAAGGAAAATCTTGCCCCAGTTGTGGTTCCTTCGGTATACTTCGTCAGGAAGGATGTGATGTATGTACAACGTGTGGGCATTCAAAGTGCGGTTAGTAATGAAATGTTCGTCAGGTAGTTTTATGAGCTTGATGCAATTTATTCCGGTTGGGGTACCGATGCCGCCGTTAAAATTTCTTCTTGGCGATTGGCCAATTTACTGGGGTCGAAATCATTTATTAGATCTTGGAAAATTTTATACCAGTTGACCTCGGCTTTTAAGTGTAAAAAAACAGAGCCCAATCCGATCGCTGCCCTGTCCATAAGCACAAACTCTCTAGGTGGCTTTACGCCATTTAAACGGCGCAGCTCTCGATGCACTTTCTGGACAACTTCCCGACCATAAGCCCCACTATTTGTATCCTGTATACTCCTAATTTTATCTTCCATTAGAGGTGCGTAGACGAAACGGGCCCATTGATTTAAAACATTTATAGTTTCCATATCGAGGTTTTCAAAGCCCCAGGTCTTGTAGGCTTCAACAGCTAATTCTTCGTTGTCATCCCTTAACCCATGGTAAAGGTCAATTACCCCTTTGACAAAACTTGCAGGAAAGACGCGAATACATCCAAAGTCCATGAGGTTCACATCCCCTTCTTCGGTAATCGAATAATTACCAAGGTGGGGATCACCGTGTATTATACCATACAAATAAAACGGGATGTACCAAGCTCTAAACATATTTATTGCGACGTGGTTCCGGGCTTCTTGATTTTCGTTTGTCGCTATATAGTTCAAGAGAGATGACCCCTTTAGCCAGCTCATTGTGATCAGCCGTTCGGTGGAGAGATCTTCGTAAAAGTCTGGAACATTAACGTTCGGTTCATTTGCGAGCATCATCTTGTATAAGGTCATATTACGTCCTTCGCGCAGGTAGTCGAGTTCCTCGCGAATTCTAGCGGATAGTTCTTTGTAGATTTCGGATGCTTTTATCGCGCTATCGTAGCGCTCATAAAGTGACATTGCTATTCTCAACTGTCGCAAATCTGCTTCAACCGCCGAGCCCATATCAGGGTATTGTAATTTGCATGCAAGCTCAGTCCCATCCAAACTATTGGCTCTATGAACTTGGCCAAGTGATGCTGCCGCAACTGAGTTTTCGTCAAAATACGAAAATCGGTTTTTCCAATCACTGCCCAATTCGCCTGTCATTCGCCGCTTTACAAATAGTCGGCCCATGCTTGGAGCATTGGATTGTAGTTGTTGCAGTTCTTTGACGTACTCCTCTGGTAGTGCGTCAGGAATAGTGGCTAAAATTTGCGCGACTTTCATTACTGGGCCTTTTAGGTTGCCTAGTGCCGATTTTAATTCAGAAGGCATTTGCTGCTTGCCCAAGTCTAGACCCAGATACCTTTGGCCGGCTGCGCGCGCTGCAAGACCGCCAACGGCGCCTGTTACTTTTGCGTAACGTCTAAGACGCCCCGAAAACGAATTTTTATCTTCCTGTTCCATGAGGTTTAAAATAGGTTAATTTTACAGGATGGAAAGTATAAAAGTCGCCTCTTTTCTATTTTTGCCATGGTGAAGTTTCCAGGCAATAATCTCGAACAATTTGAGCTACTCTAATCCGATAGCCCGCAAAAAGATGTTCTCTTCCCTCTTTTTGTGTAGATTGGTGCTCGAGTTGGTCTCTCCAAACTTTTATTGATTCTTCATCTCTCCAAGTCGACAGTGATAATATTTTTTGGGGATTATTTAGACTTTGAAAACGCTCTATTGAAATAAAACCATCAACTTTTGACAATTCTTGTCTGAGTTGCGCTGCTAGGTCTAGATACCTTTCTTTACCGCTTTCATACGGCTCTACTTCGAATATTACGACGTACAACTACAAATCCCTGTTAAATAATTCGGTAGCACTTATCGTTATTTTTTACTGTTTGTTAATTTTACAATTAAAATTAAAATCCTACACTTTTTTTCACAATAGGGGAGTTAAAATATCGAAAATCAGCAGCTGCTAGTTTAACTAATCTTGATCCAACTCATTTATGAGGCTTTCAATTAATGATAGTCCTTTTCTCCAGAAATTTGGATCGGAGGCATCTAGATCAAATGGTGCAAGTAACTCCTTATGCCTTAAAGTACCGCCGGCTTTAAGCATGTCGATATATTTTTCAGAAAATTCTGAACTGTGCTCTTTAAAAACAGCGTACAAAGAATTTACTAAGCAATCGCCAAACGCATAGGCGTAAACGTAGAAAGGGGAGTGAATAAAGTGCGGTATATACGTCCAAAAAACCCTGTAGTCGTCATTCAACTTTATTGCTGGCCCTAAACTTTTTTCCTGTATATTCATCCAGATATTCCCGATCTCTTCTGGGGATAATTCGCCAGAACGTCTTTTAGCATGGACGCTGCTCTCAAATTCATGAAAAGCGACCTGTCTTACGACCGTGTTCAACATATCTTCTACTTTTGACGCGATCATAATTTTGCGTTTTGTATGATCATTTTTATTTCTTTCGAGCAGGGATTGAAACGTTAGCATCTCTCCAAAAACTGATGCAGTTTCGGCCAAAGTAAGGGGAGTGTCCGCCATCAAGCACCCTTGTCGAGAAGCTAGAACTTGATGCACTCCATGTCCAAGTTCGTGTGCAAGTGTCATTACGTCTCGAAGCTTCCCCTGATAGTTTAGTAAAATGAAAGGATTTGAGCTGGGGACGGTTGGATGAGAAAATGCACCAGAGGCTTTCCCGGGCCTCGTGGGAGCGTCTATCCAGTGCCTATCAAAAAACTGCTGGCCGATATTTGCTAATGCAGGTGAGAAGCCCTTATAGGCGTCTAGCACTATTTCCTTAGCTTCAGACCAATCTATAATTGTATCGTCATTTTCTGGAAGTGGTGCGTTTCTGTCCCAGTAATTTAATTTTTCAACTCCCATCCATTTCGCCTTAAGCTTGTAATAGCGATGCGAGAGTGTTTTATAATTTGAGGTAACGGTTTCGACTAAGGCGTCTACGACGTCATCTTCAACATGGTTAACTCGATTCCGGGCAGATACTGGGCTATTGTAACTTCGCCAATTATCTTCAATGGCTTTATCTTTGGCTAATGTATTCGTAATGAGCGAGAATAATCTGACGTTATCATTTAAAACTTTAGATATTTCCGCGGCTGCGACTTTTCGGATGTTAGCACGCTTATCAGATAGTTTGTCGAGTGCTTCTGCCATATTTAATTCGGTATCACTGATCGAAAATCTTAGCTCAGCAATTTTTTCATCAAAAAGTCGCGTCCAGGCGGCGCGGCCGCTTATGTTCTTCTCGAGAAAAAGCTTTTCAAGTTTGTCGTCAAGTTGGTGAGGCTGGAAAACTCGTAGATCTCTGATCCATGGATAGTAATGATTAAGTTCAGGTGATTTTAACTTGTCTTTTAGTTCGGCGCCCGAAAGAGAATTTAGCTCAAGATTGAAGAATAAAAGGTGGCTACTTATCTCTGTTACCTTTTCTTGTATCGATTGATGAAAGTTCGAAATCTCACTATCCAACATGTCGCCTGCATAAATCAGTTGAGCAAAGGACATTAACCTTCCTAATGTTTCCTCGATTTTTTCATATTCTATAATGCTGTGCGCGAGTTGCGGTCCGGTGAGCTGAGAAACGTTGCCTTTATATTTAATTTCAAATGAAGTTGCTTTCTCGGCAACTTTTTTTAAGTCTTGCTCTAGTTCACTTGATCGCATGCCCGGATACAAAGAACTAAGGTCCCATACCGGTAAATCCTTTGAAATTGATATTTCGGAATGTTCCATGGCTAATTCCATTATGTTTTAATATTGAGTGCGTGCTACGTCGAATGCTATTAGTGGCAATACCTGGTCTTGTTGACCCGTACTAAGTGATATTGGGGGCTTGCTATGAATTACAAGGCACTTAACAATCTAGCAACAATGTTTTTTGACTCCGCGGAACATTTTCCCCAGAAACCCTTTTTATGGGCTAAAAGGAACGGAAAATACATATCGGGTTCATATTCTGAGACAAAGAATAAAGTCCAATTGCTAGCAGATAGTTTACACCAGCTGGGAGTAGAAAAGGGAGATAGGGTTGTTGTTGTTTCTGAAAACCGGCCAGAATGGGTAATCGCAGACCTAGCAATTATCTCACTTGGTGGAATTACTGTACCCGCCTATACAACAAACACAACCGACGACCATCTGTATATTCTTGACCATTCAGAAGCAAAAATCGCAATAGTTTCGGGCGATAAACTTGCTGTGCGTTTGATGAATGCAATGAGTAAATCGGCTAGTTGCAAAACACTTATTTCCATTGAAGAATTATCCTCTGATGTTGACTCTAGTTTGAAACATCTCGATTGGTCCTCACTCTTAGCTCCCAGAGACAAGCTATCGACGGATGTGTTAGAGGAAGCAGTTAATTTAAAGAGAAATGATATAGCTTGTTTTATTTACACGTCTGGAACGGGTGGTAATCCAAAGGGTGTTATGCTGACCCACGGCTCGATACTAGCTAATTGTTCGTCAGCCTACGATCTGTTGACAGAATTTGGTCTTGGGGATGAAATATTTTTATCACTTTTACCGCTTTCCCACTCATATGAGCATACCTGTGGTCTTTACTTTCCTATCTCCATAGGCGCGCAGATTTATTATGCGGAGGGTCCTGATAAAGTTGCGCAAAATCTTCAGGAAGCAAAGCCAACTATAATGACTGCTGTCCCAAGGCTCTATGAGGCTTTGCATGATCGTATACAGCGTGGCGTTCAGCAGTCTGGAGGGCTGAAGAAATATCTATTCGACTTAACGTTAGAACTGGGGCGTAAAGACAGAGTGGAAAAAAAGCCGCTTAGTTTAACCGAAAAGCTATCGAATATGCTGGTTGATCATGCTGTTCGAAACAAGGTCTCACTACGCTTTGGCGGCAGGTTAAAAGCCTTTGTCTCCGGCGGGGCAGCGTTAAACCCAGATATAGGAAACTTCTTTTTATCGCTGGGTGTTAATATCTTACAAGGTTATGGACAGACAGAAGCGTCCCCCATAATAAGTTGCAATAGACCCGGTAATATTCGAATTGAAACCGTTGGACCTGCTCTCAAAGATGTTGAAATTAAAATTGCTGAAGACGGAGAAATACTGGTTCGAGGAGAATTGGTGATGAAAGGCTATTGGAAGGACCCAATAGCAACTAAAGCTGCGATAAAGGACGGATGGCTGCATACTGGCGATGTAGGTGTTTTGGAGGAAGACGGTTCTCTTCGTATTACGGACAGAAAGAAAGACATAATCGTTCTATCTGGCGGTGACAATATTGCCCCGGCACGGGTTGAAGGAGCGATCACTGTTGAACCCGAATTTTTGCAAGCTATGGTATATGGAGACAAGAAACCATATTTGGTGGGGGTTATAGTTCCATCGGAGGATTTTGTAAAAGAGTGGTGTGAAAGTCTAAAAGAAACGTTTACATTAGGCGACTTATCAGAAAACGCCGAGTTTAACAGCGTCATTCAAAGTGTCATGACCCGAATTAACTCGCGGTTGTCTCAGATAGAAAAAGTACGACATGTTATCGTTGCGGAGGAACCGTTCACAACAGAAAATGGTCTCATGACGCCAACATTAAAAATCAAAAGACATAAAATTTTGGAAAATTACAGTGAGGAGCTAGAGCGTCTCTATAGGCGCTCCTAATAATATGAAGTGTCGATGTCAATATGCCTAAAAGAATCTGAATAACTTCAATGATATTCAGCTTAAGCGATCAATAGAAATTATTGGTTTGAACTGGGAAAATTGAAATCTCTCACCTAAGTTAGTAATGGATCATTTATGATATTCTCGGAACCATTCGACAAAGCGCGGTATTCCCTCATCCAAGTTGGTCTTTGGGGAAAAACCGAGCTCCTCCGTGCTGTGTTCTATATCTGCGAAAGTTTCAAGCACGTCACCGGGTTGCATAGGCAATAGTTTTAAATTGGCTTTTTTGGAACATGCCTTCTCTATGATTCGAATATAATCCATTAACTTTATAGGTTTGTTGTTGCCTAAGTTAAATATCTTGTGCGGCGCAATATTAGCGCAATCACTTAAATTTTTCTCCAGAGCTGCAATAACACCGTCGACTATATCATCTATATAAGTAAAGTCTCTTCTCATATTGCCATTATTAAATACGTTTATTTCTTCACCGTCTAATATACTTTTTGTGAACAAGTAAGGTGACATATCGGGTCGACCCCAAGGTCCATAAACAGTAAAAAAGCGTAGGCCAATTGAAGGTATTTTGTAGAGGCTGGCGTAAGAGTGCGTCATCACTTCGCAGGCCTTTTTTGTTGCTCCATAAAAAGAGACTGGATGATCACTCCTGTCATTTGTCGAAAATGGGATTTTGGCATTCGCTCCGTAGACTGAGGAGGAGCTAGCATAAATTAGCTTTTTAAAATTGTTATTTTTTTCAATCAAGTTTCGACAATATTCAAGGATATTTAATTGGCCGGAAAGATTAGACTTCATGTAGTCTTGAGGTTTATCTATAGAATTTCGAACGCCAGCTTGCGCACCCAGATGTATGACTTGATCTATCTGTGGGTGCGTCTCGGTGAATTCTTCAACAAATGATTGGGTCGCAAAATCGGTTTCCAAAAAACTGAACTCATCAAAACTTTCGAGTTGTGTCAGTCGGGCCTTTTTCAAGCGCGGATCATAATAATGGTTTAAGTTATCGATTCCAACAACATGATGTCCTTTGCTTAGTAACGACTTCGCAGTATGCATTCCGATGAAACCTGCAACGCCGGTAACGAGTGTCGACATACAATAACTCCAGTTAGGGCAATCAGTACTTGGGTTGGATTTTTTCTCTACAGCGGATACCTAAGTAGACACTACTGCATGAGTGAATTTTCGGCTATCCCCAATTTAGCTTTGATGCCCCATTGTTACTAGCTTTCGTTACTTGATTTAAACTGAAATCACGCCTACTTTAAAAGGAATAAGCTCTACATTCTTTTAGTTAATAAAGTCAAAAAGGAAGTACTGTGACTAACTCTAATGTGTCGCTTGACGATAAATATTCTATAGAGAGTGGAAGAATTTTTGTAACCGGTGTCCAGGCTCTTGCACGGATACCTATGGTTCAGCGACAGCGTGACGTATTAGAGGGGTTGAATACTGCTGGTTTTATATCGGGATACCGCGGGTCACCAGTAGGCGGGTTTGATCAACAACTGTGGCGGGCTAAAAAATTTCTAGAACAAAATCATATACGCTTTCAACCGGGACTAAACGAAGACCTGGCAGCATCCGCTATATGGGGAAGCCAGCAGACTAACTTGCACGAAGGCGGAAAGTATGACGGTGTCTTCGCCATCTGGTATGGCAAGGGGCCAGGCGTTGATAGATGCGGTGATGTTTTTAAACATGGCAATATGTCAGGCCCGGCAAAGCATGGCGGCGTCCTGCTCATAGCGGGCGATGACCATGCAGCTAAATCATCAACGGTTCCCCACCAAAGCGAATATGCATTCATGGATGCTAGCATTCCCGTACTCAATCCAGCAGGCCTACAGGACATAGTTGATTATGGTATTCTTGGGTTTGCCATGTCTCGTTTTTCAGGTTGTTGGGTGGCGTTTAAAACGACAGCCGAAAATATGGATAGTTCAGCTTCAATCGACGTTTCTCCTGATCGAGTAAAGATTTCACTCCCAAAGTTTGACATGCCTGAAGGTGGACTTAGCATTAGATGGCCAGATGACTGGATAGAGCAAGAGCATAGGTTACATCAATACAAACTTAACGCAGTACGAGCATTTGCCAGACAAAACAAGATCGATAAAACGATCATAAACTCACAAGATCCAAAACTGGGCGTTGTCACAACTGGTAAATCGTATCTAGATGTAAGACAAGCGCTAGAGGACTTGGGAATAAATGAAGCAAAAGCCGATAAAATAGGCTTGCGGTTATACAAAGTTGGGATGCCTTGGCCTTTGGAGCCGCAGGGCATTGACGAGTTCTCGCAAGGTCTCAAAGAAATTCTGGTTATCGAAGAGAAACGGCCAATTATTGAAAGTCAGCTAAAAGAGCATCTTTACAATCATGCTCCAAAAAACCGCCCAAACGTAGTGGGGAAATACGATGATAAAGGTCAATTCTTACAGCCTGCTGCCGGTGAATTAAGCCCATCAATGATTGCAAAAGTAATAGCATCGCGGATTTTACAATTTAGCGACGACGCGGCCATTCGAGAAAAGTTAAAATTTATGCAGGATAAGGAGAATGGACTTATCAAACCTGAAACAGACTTTGCGCGAACGCCTTTTTTCTGTTCAGGATGTCCGCATAACACATCGACAAAGGTTCCCGATGGAAGCCGTGCGACGGCTGGCATTGGGTGTCATTTTATGTCAGTCTGGATGGACAGAAACACGTCGACCTTTACACACATGGGAGCTGAGGGCACTCCATGGATTGGTCAGGCGCCATTTACCCAAACAGAGCATATTTTTGCTAATATTGGCGATGGTACATACACGCACTCCGGAGCGTTAGCAATTAGGGCGGCTGCCGCATCAGGCGTAAATATAACTTATAAAATCTTGTACAACGATGCCGTAGCTATGACTGGTGGCCAGCCAGCAGATGGGGGTTTTACGGTGCCTCAGATTGCTGCACAGGTTGCCGCCGAAGGGGCAAGGGAAGTAAGAATAGTCACGGACGAGCCCGACAAATACCCTCGTGGTACAAAATGGCCTCTTTCGTCCAGTATACACCACAGGGATGATCTCGATCTCGTGCAGAGAGAATTGCGCGAAGTTGAGGGATTATCAGTTCTAATCTTCGATCAAACATGTGCTGCAGAAAAGCGCCGCCGCCGAAAGCGTGGCACAATGATAGATCCCCCAAAACGGATATTCATAAACGATATGGTATGCGAAGGTTGTGGCGACTGTGGCGTGACATCAAACTGTGTTTCAGTTTCGCCGCTCGAAACGGAATTTGGACGCAAACGGTTTATAGATCAATCGGCTTGTAACAAAGACTATTCATGCGTCAAAGGCTTTTGCCCAAGCTTTGTTAACGTTATTGGCGGTAATGTCAAAAAAAATAAAACGGCTGAAAACCTTCCGGCCGACCTTTTTGAATTATTGCCAGACCCTGAGCAACCAAGGTTGGATAGACCCTATGGAGTATTGGTTACCGGAATAGGTGGTACAGGGGTGGTGACGATTGGTGCGTTGATTGGGATGGCTGCTCACATAGAGAAGAAGGGCGTGTCGGTGCTTGATATGACTGGACTGGCACAAAAAGGTGGGGCCGTAATTAGTCACATCCGCATATCGGAGAAGCCTGAGGACCTCCATGCCGTTAGAATAGCCGATCATAGCGCAAATCTGATGTTGGCCTGCGATATGGTGACCGCAGCAAGTGAGCAAGGACTAGCAAAGGTTTCTCGAGAAGAGACAACGGCCATCGTTAATACTCAAGAGACAATGACAGGTGCATTTACCTCAAACCCAGACTTACCATTCCCTGGTGAAGTATTTAAGGAAACTATAAAACGGACCACAGGGGAAAACTCAGCCCATTTCATAAACGCCACACAAATCGCGACTCAACTTTTAGGTGACAGCATTGCTAGTAACTTATTCATGCTTGGTTACGCAATTCAGAAAGGTCACATTCCTCTATCAACCAGTTCGGTGGAAGAGGCTATTGAGATAAATGGCGTTGCGATTGAATTTAACAAACAGGCTTTGCTTTGGGGGCGCAGGGCGGCTCACGACCTGGCAGCGGTAGAGAAGTTAATTCAGCCAAAAGAAGAGCCGTTCCGATCCTATGATGAAGTTTCAATTGAAGCCCTGATAGAGAAGAGATCGAAATTTTTGACAAATTATCAGGATAAGGCGTATGCGGAAAGATATGCCGCATTACTGAAACGGGTTCAAGAAGTGGAAAGAAAAAGAACACCCACCGCGGACGGGCTAGTTCTCGCAGTTGCAAAAAACGCCTTTAAGCTTATGGCTTATAAAGATGAGTATGAGGTAGCCCGGCTTTTCTCTGATGGCTCATTCATAAAAAAAATTAAACAGCAGTTTGAAGGTGATTATAAAATAGAGTTTAATTTGGCGCCCCCATTAATATCGAAAAAGGATCCTATTACTGGTCAGTTGAAAAAGAGAACTTTTGGGCCATGGATGATGAACGCTTTCAGGTTATTGGCTAAATTAAAAGTATTAAGGGGCACCGCTTTCGATATATTCGGAAAGACGGAGGAAAGAAAAATGGAAAGAAACCTAATAGAGCAATATTTCGGTCTTGTTGATATGGTTTTAAGCAATTTAAACAATGAAAACCATCAGACATCAATTGAACTACTATCACTACCAGAGCAGATCAGGGGTTACGGTCACGTAAAAGAAAAAGCTATAAAAATGGTTAAATCAAAAGAAAGACAGCTTTTGGAGCGGTTTAATCATCCTGAATTGAGTAGAACTGCTGCGGAATAGCAGGGATTAAAGCTGCTACATGTTAGGACCTCTCAACGCCCTTAAGTTCTATTGAATTGCCTTCAGGGTCTTCAACGTAAACCGAGGGACCACTACCTTCTGCACCAAATCGTGGTGCGATATCACTTACCTTAAGACCTTTCGAGAACAAATAGTCCCTAATTTCGTCCTCATCAAACGGGTGAATCTTCAAAGCAATGTGGTCAACATTATGACCTTCCAACCCTGGCGGCGCTCCGCCCTTTCGTCCTAATTCCATGTCAACGGGTATTAAGTCGATCATGGAAGCGCCTGCAGATAAATGATAAAGGCCAAGTTTTTCATTGCTGCGGACGAGCTTGCAGCCAAGCACATCTTGGTAGAATTCAAGCATTGGATTGAGGCGTCGAACTCGAAGAACGACATGATCTATTCCCATAAGTTGAAACTGCCTTTTTGGCATTGGAAATACCTTTCGCTCGCTATAGAAATTTTGGTAGTTTAAGAACAGATTTGCTGAATTGCCAATGGGTAAACATTATTGAAGGAGCTTTCAAGTGCCACGAATGCGGGAAATCCTAGAAGGTGATGCGGTTGGACCCGTGGCTTTGATTTATAATGAGATAAGAGACTGTTATAGAGCACCCTATGTTTCGTCACTCTTTCGGCATCTAGCAACTTATCCCGGCTTACTGGAATGGATGTGGAAATTATTGGGACCTCATTTGAAAAGTGGCCGTATCCAGGTAACTGGTTGGAGCCAGGTTGATGTCTCAAAATTAGAGCCAATCAAAGGTTTAACTGAACGAGATCTGATTAATCTTGGAATAAATTATGAACAGGTAACGGTTATTAAGAATGTTTGCGAAACGTTTGTCCGGGTAAGTCCCATTAATCTCGTTGTCTCTGGCTGTCTTCTGAAACTAATGACCCGGAAAAAATTAGTTCAAAAAAGTGAAAAAATTGCGCAGCCTTTTACTCTTCCAGAGCCTTTACTGGAAATGCCATCCATGTTGTCGTGGGCAGAACTTTCATGCGAACAAAAAAATTTATTAAATTGCTTTGAGACAGTATTGGCAGGCGAAAAATTTGTTCCGGGAATTTATCTTATTTTGGCTCGCTGGCCAACGTTTTTAGGCTATGTGGCAGAGCAATTAGGGCCAAAATTGAAGAATGAAAAAGTTTTAAGGCGATGCGAAATAATAGCCGATAAAATCTTTGACTCTTCGGAGGAGATTATGGAACATATTGAGACTTCCGATCATGTTTTACCAGTAGACAACTCCCAAAAAAATAATATCCTCTCAGCTATAAGCACCTATCGCCAGACGAGCCCTCAAATGGTAGGTTTTGGATCTCTTCTCTTAAGAGCACTACCATCGTTTGAAAATTAAATGGGAAGACTTTCAGAAAAAAATTTGAAAGAAACATTTAAATGAAAATAACGCAAATCCGCACGCAGCCTATAGAAATTCCCTTTGATAAACCGTTTGGGACATCAATACATCGTATAACGAGTGTGGCTGCTCTACTAGTCTGGATAGATACGGACGAAGGAATAACAGGCGAGAGCTATTTATGGGTAATTGGGAAACACAAACTGCCAGTTCTAATGGAGATGGTGAGATCACTAGAGCCAGTGGTGAAACATAGAAATCCCCTTGATGTTGCGGCACGCTTTGACGAAATGTGGAACGAAATCAATTTCCTTGGTCATAAAGGCGTTACAATTTTTGGAATAGCTGCCATCGACTGGGCATGCTGGGATATAAAGGGGAAGACTCTTGGTGTATCCGTCGGTGACTTGCTAGGGCGTAAGAGAGATAAAATACCTGCATATGCCAGTGGCGGGTTGTGGACATCGAAGAGTATCACTGAACTTCAAGCTGAAGCAAAAAGTTTTTTGTCGCAGGGGTTCAAAGCAATGAAAATGCGGGTTGGATTGCCAGACATTGGTGAGGATGTTGAACGTGTTGCGGCGGTAAGAGAGACTATCGGTAACGATATCATTTTGATGGTAGATGCTAATCAAGGATTAAACGTAACGAAGGCCATCAGATTAGGACGGCAGTTAGAAAAATATAATCTCGCTTGGTTTGAAGAGCCTGTGCAAGCTTATGACCTGGCCGGTTCAGCAGTTGTTGCCAATGCGTTAGATACGCCCATAGCAAGTGGAGAAACAGAATATACGCGTTATGGTTTTCAAGAAATGTTAGAAAAAAAGTCCGCAGATATTTTAATGCCCGATTTGGAGCGTGTGGGGGGTGTCTCTGAATGGTTGAAGGTAGCTCATATGGCAGCTGCTCAAGATATTCCAGTAAGTCCTCATATTTTCACAGAACATAGTTTGCAGTTGTGCGCTGCCGTGTCGAATGTAAATTATGCTGAGCACATGCCCTGGTTTACAGGACTCTTCAAAGAAAAAATGGAGCTGGTAGATGGTGAGATCATTATACCAAGTAGACCGGGGATGAGTTTCAGTTTTGACCCAGATGCGGTCGAACGGTTTACTGTCCCTCTTCCTTGAAAGTGGGATAGTTCACTTGTGAGATTTTTTTCTATCAAAAAATAATTTCATCATTTGTTTTGGCTCTTCAGTAGAAAAAGCCGTTGAGAAAGAATCTATTCCAGCTGTAATAGCTTTTTCTAGCGGCAACCTTTCCCAAGTGCTAATCAAACGTTTTTGATTTCTGGTAGCAAGAGGCCCACAGTTTGCAATAATATCTGTTAATTGTTGTATTTCTTCGTCCAGATCTTTCGCTTCTACGACTTTTTCAACGAAGCCCCAATCGTAAGCTGTATTTGCATCTATATTTTCACCAGTAAGTACTAAATAATTGGCGCGACCCCATCCAACAAGCCTGGGTAACAGTGCTGCCTCGATCACCGAAGGGACCCCAACTTTTACCTCCGGCATTCCAAAGATAGCTGTCGAAGACGCTATTCTTATATCGCAGGCAGCTGCTAACTCCATCCCGGCGCCAAGACTGTAGCCATTTACTCTTGCGATTGTAGGAACTTCCATATTGCGTATTAGAATGAATAACTCATGTAACGAGGTAATAAACTCTCGCGAAGTTTTCTCATTTAATTCGTTAAGCTCATTTATATCTGCACCACCAATGAAAGATTTTGGACCTGCTCCAGTGAAAATAAGACCACGTAGCTCTGTATCCTTAGCCACATTTTGAAACGCCGCCTTTAACTCTTTTATACCAGCACCATTCAAAGAATTTAGTTTTGATTGACGGTCGTAGACGATGGTTGCAATCTTTCCACTTCCAGTAGCTCTGCTATCTAATTGAACATTCATTAATTTTCATCTCCATCGGTGGGATGACCACCGTATTCTTTAATTAAATTAAAAATATCTTTAGCCGCTACGTCTAGATCATTAACTTGTGCTCCCCTTAAAACTAAAGAAGTTCCATATATACCGTTCTTAAAGAAGGGATAACTACCGATATCAATAGTTGGATACTTGCTCTGAATTTTTTCCAAACCGTTTGCTATTGTTCCTTCCCCCAGGTTCGAGATAACAGTTCTAGAATGAATTTTTGTTCCTGTTCGCAGTGTCGGTAAGAGCTCGTTTACCATCGCTTGGAATACACTTGGTACACCAGCCATTACATGAACATTTTCAATGGTAAATCCAGGAGCTGCTGAAATAGGGTTATTTATAAGACTTGCCCCTAAGGGTGTTCGAGCCATTCTCAAGCGCGCTTCATTTAATTCGACTCCACGTTTCTTTGCGTGAGCTTTCATACGTTTTAACGCTTCCGGGTGGTGGTGTACGTCTAGTTCGAACGAAAGCGCGATAGAATCACATGTTATGTCATCGTGCGTTGGTCCAATACCCCCAGAAGTAAATACGTAATCATATTCTGACCGAAGTGTTTTCACCGTATTCGCAATAGTTGATTGGTCGTCCCGTATAACCCTGACTTCATCCAAGCAAATACCTACTTGCACAAGTGCTGCAGCTAAGTAAGACAGGTTTACATCTTTTGTTCGGCCAGAAAGAATTTCATTACCAATAATAACAAAGGCTGCTCTAACTGTTTTTATTTCAGAAATACTGGTGTTCATGAAGAATAACTTATAAAGGTTAGTTTATGCTCAAATAACAATTACGTATTGTAGACGAGGATGCAACTACCCAAACCACTTTATTGTGGAGCTTTGATTAAACGGTATAAAAGATTCCTTGCGGATATACGTTTGGAAAGTGGCGAAAATATCACTGCTCACTGTCCTAATCCGGGACGGATGACCGGATTGAGTAACCCAGGGTCACGCGTTTGGGTGTCGCGCTCACCGAACCCAAATAGGAAATTACCATTCACTCTCGAACTAATAGAAGCGGATGGTGGGCTTGTAGGCGTGAATACTCATCATCCGAATAAGATTGTCCGTGAAGCAATAGAAGCGCATAAAATCGCTCAATTAGAGGGATATGATAGTCTCCGCACAGAGGTAAACTACGCTGAAAGATCACGCGTGGATATTCTATTAGAGGACGAAAAACTGGGTCGTTGTTGGGTTGAAGTAAAAAATGTGCATTTGAGGCGAGATAATAGAAAAAGTAATGGAATTGCAGAATTTCCCGACTCCGTCACCGCGCGTGGCTCCAGACATATTGAAGATTTAACTGATCGAATAAAACTAGGTGACAAAAGTGTTTTAATTTTCCTTATACAGCGAATGGACTGCAGGAATTTTAAAATCGCTCGGGATATTGATCCACTATATCATGAGACTTTGTTGCGCGGGGTGGAAAATGGTTTAGAGGTTTTGTGTTTTGACACCAACATAACCCTATCTTGTATTTCACTTCGAAACAGCATTACATTTTGTACCAAGTAATGTGGGTTATTCTGGCTAAACTAGGTTAGATTTCAACCAAATACACGCTCAAATATTGTCTCGACATGTTTAAAATGAAAATCAGGATTGAATAACTCTTCGATTTCATTTTCGTTTAAAAATTCTCTAATTTTTGTATCATTTTTTAACAAGGCTTTGAAATCTTTGCCTTCCAACCACACAGGCATAGCATTTCGTTGAACTGCTTCATAGGAGTCTTCCCTGCTCATACCTTTTTGTGTTAATTCTAGAAGAATACGTTGTGAATTGATTAGTCCCCCAAGCTTATCAAGATTTTTTTGCATCTGATCAGGGTAAACTACTAGTTTCTCGATGACCCCAGTCATTCTTGCCAATGAAAAATCAAGGGCTATCGTTGCATCGGGTGCAATCACTCTCTCTACTGATGAATGAGAAATATCTCGTTCGTGCCAAAGTGCGACATTTTCCATCGAAGGAACCACGTGACTTCTTATCAACCGGGCCAGCCCGGTAATATTTTCAGTGAGCACTGGGTTTCGTTTATGTGGCATGGAGGAAGAGCCTTTTTGTCCTGATGAGAAAAATTCCTCGGCTTCGCGCACTTCGGTTCTTTGGAGATGCCGGATTTCCACAGCTAGTCTCTCTAGTGAACTTGCAATTACACCTAATATCGAGAAAAACATTGCGTGCCGGTCTCGAGGTATAATCTGTGTCGAAACGGGCTCAATTTTAAGGCCAAGCTTTTCGGCAACGTGTCTTTCCACCTCTGGTTCTATGCTGGCAAATGTACCCACGGGTCCTGAAATAGCGCATGTTGCGATTTCTTTTCTCGCTAATATCAAACGCTCTTTATTTCGTTGAAACTCCGCAAAATAACCAGCTAACTTCAAACCAAATGTGGTGGGTTCGGCGTGTATGGCATGACTGCGTCCAACCGTAGGTGTGAACTTGTGCTTCAGAGCCTGTTTCTTGAGAGCTTCGAGTAATTTTTCAAGATCGCTAGCAATAATATCAGCCGCTTGACAGAGTTGAACTGATAAACAGGTATCCAGTACATCTGACGATGTCATGCCTTGATGAACAAATCTTGCTTCCGGTCCAACATATTCTGCGAGATTTGTTAAAAACGCTATTACATCGTGTTTTACCTCTGCCTCAATCTCGTCGATCCTTTCTACATCAAATTTTCCGCGCTCCCAAACACGCTTCGCTGCAGCTTCTGGGATTGTTCCAAGGTTGGCTTGGGCGTCACAAGCGTGAGCCTCTATTTCAAACCATATGCGAAATTTGTTTTCTGGTTCCCAAATTTTCGTCATTTCTGGCCGAGAGTAGCGCGGTATCATTTTTCAATATCCTTATAACCATTTGTTCGGGTTAGCTGTAAAATTTTGGAATTAGCTTTTCTTGGTTCCTGTGTATCACTATTCGTTTACAATAAGAGCAAGCAGACTGGAAGTAGGTACGACCTTTTTCATAACTAGTTTCCTCTAGCTCTACCGTGAGATCTACTTGGTATTAACGCTTTTTTTTTAATTATAAAGTTGTATGCTACCGAAATCACAAAAAACTTGATCCAGAAGTGATTCAGATTTGGGGAGGCACCGTGGTTACAGTTTTAGTAAATGCAGACCTAGAAAACTCATATGCAGAGGCAGAGGAAGATTTTAGGGCTCGCAATCCAAAAAGTGCAACTTTGTATGAGAAAGCGTGCGATGTGATGCCAGGTGGTAATACACGGAGCGTTCTTCATTACGCGCCATATCCATTGACATTTGCAAAAGGCGAGGGTGCATATCTTCATGATGCAGATGGTCATAAACTAGTTGATTTTTTGGGAGAATACACTGCTGGAATCTATGGTCATAATAGTCCGATTATTCAGGGAGCAATAGAAACTGCCGTAAGAGATGGAATAGTTCTTGGAGGGCCAAATTTAATGGAAGCTCGTCTTGCCAGAGAATTAGTCGGTCGGTTTCCAGCGGTAGAACTTATTCGTTTTACAAACTCTGGAACGGAAGCAAACCTTATGGCCATTGGTGCCGCAAGAGCGTTTACTGGTCGTTCAAAAGTAATTGCGATGCAGGGTGGGTATCACGGCGGGGTACTCTATTTTGGAGCTCCTTCGCCCATAAATGCGCCATTTGACATTGTATTGGTTCCGTATAACAACCCAGAAGCGGCTACAGAGATTATTCGCCGCGAATCATCTGATTTGGCATGTGTGATCGTGGAGCCAATGATGGGTTCCAGTGGTTGCATCCCTGCGTCAAAAGAGTTTTTAGAATGCCTTAGAGAATGCACCAGTGATGCGGGTAGCCTTTTAATCTTTGATGAAGTTATGACATCTAGACTTGCGCCTGGCGGAAGACATGGTGAACTTAACATCAAGCCAGATTTAATCACGTTAGGAAAATACTTGGGTGGTGGTGTATCATTTGGTGGATTTGGTGGACGTTCGGATATAATGGAGGGTTTTAATCCAAGATCCAAAAATGCTTGGCGGCACGCTGGTACATTCAATAATAACATAATGACCATGACCGCAGGACTTGCTGGTTTAACTCAGCTATTTACACCCGAAGCTTGTATAGAACTAAATAAAAAAGGGGATGTTTTTAGAGCTCGTCTTAATAAGACTATTCAGGAACGAGGTCTACCTATTCAAGTTACTGGGCTTGGGTCGATGAACAATGTTCATTTTACCGATATCCCAATGGAGCGACCGCATACAGACCCTGTCTCTAGCAGAAAAAGCGATTTAATGCATTTGGACATGTTAAAACTCGGTGTTTATCATGCGAGAAGAGGGATGATGAATTTGTCTCTCCCCATGACGGATGCAGATATAGACTGTGCAGTTTCGGCCTTCGAAGAATTTCTAGATAGTAGGCGGGCGATACTTGAATAAAAAACATTTAGCATAGCGTACAAGAGATGCTTTTTAGTTAGGGCATTATACAGCCACGATCTTTAAGTGTCTTATCTACCCATGAACGATCCCACTCACCGGCTTCAATCTTTGCCATATCTACCACCTCAGCAGCCTGCTTTTCATTAGTTTTTTTAAGAATACTATCTACATCGTCAAGAGGTATAGATAGAACGCCGTCCCAGTCACCTATAACTAAATCACCAGGTTCTATGACCATTCCGTCAATTGCGACGGAAACATTTATCTCTCCAGGGCCGTCTTTATAGGGGCCGCGGTGGCTGACGCCAGCGGCGAAAACTGGCAAATTTACGTCCAAGAACGCTTCCACATCCCTCACAGCGCCATCGAGTACAAAACCACCCACGCCGCGTTTCATTGCGTGTGCAAGCATGAGTTCGCCCATCAAAGAGTTTGTAAGGTCGCCTCCAGCATCACAAACAATAATATCTCCAGGCTCTGCCATATCAATCGCCTTATGCAACATAAGATTGTCACCTGGCCGCGACTTTACTGTAAGTGCAGGACCTGCCAACTGACCTGATTTGTGCATCGGTCGTAATCTTGATCCACCAGCCGTGAGACGCCACATGCTGTCACTTACATTTGCAACTGGGAGGGTAAGAAACTCTTTTGCTATGTTTAGAGCGACCTTTTTTTTCCGTTCCAAAATTCTAAACCCTATTGTCATAAGAAAACTCCAAACTTTTATATTGAGAATTAACGTTCCTCTACCGGGCACTTGGGTAAAAGATCTGTCCTTGTTTTTTTAACACTAACATAGAAAACGTTCTTGCTAGCTGTTTATTTCCGGGTGTGTATTGCTACAGGATTAAAGGTATATTAAATTGCGACGGATTTCCGCAACTAATAATTAGCTCGCGTCTAAATAGTTTGTTGGGGTTGATAGAACAGCTAGATTAGTTGAGGAAAAAAGTAGATGAATTCATATCAGAAAGAGAGCATTGAGACCCCATATGGCTGGGTCGTTATCTTTTGCTCTCTTATTCTTAACACCATAGGCCTCGGGTGCCCAAACATACTTTTTGTATCGTTGAAGCCAATTGCTGCCGATCTTGACACGCTGCGTTGGGTGCCTTCATTTGCATACTCTTTGATGATGTTGGGAGCTGGTGTCGGCGGTATCTTAATGGGGCTTTGGATGGATCGAAAAGGGATATGGCAACCAGCACTATTTGGTTCTCTGATGATCGCATTTGGTGCTTTTATGGTGAGTTTTACGGAAGGCCAGTGGACGTTATGGGTTGCTAATGGTCTCCTTATTGGTTTACTCGGCAAGTCGGCAATGATTGCTCCTCTTGTTGCAAATGGGATGAAGTGGTTTGATCGCCGTCGTGGATTGGCGGTAGCCATTATTGCTTCGGGACAGGGCCTCGCAGGTGTTATATGGCCCCCTCTATTTCAATATTCGAATGACTTATTTGGCTGGCGGCAAACATTTCTATATTTTGCGATTTTCGCATTATGCGTCATGCTTCCACTAGTCTGGCTTATAAGAAAACGCCCTCCGGTGCAAAATAAACAAACTGAGATAAAGTCAACAACGATTATCGGTGAGTCATCACAGGGTATTTCTACGTGGACATCGCAAGTATTGCTATGGTTTGCGGTGCTTTGCTGCTGTTCTGCAATGGCAATGCCCGTTGTGCATTTGGTTAGTTACGGCACAGACCTCGGACATTCGGCTGCTCATGCAGCTCAGTTGATGTCGGTGCTTATGGGAGTTGCCTTCTTTAGCAGGATTGCATTTGGCATGTTGTCAGATAGAATTGGGCCAGTGGTTACTCTGCTAATTGGTTCAGCTAGTCAAGCGACCATGTTGCTTGTATTTGCAGCGGTCGACACACTCTTTAGCTTATATATAGCTGCAGCTCTTTTTGGTTTAGGTTTTGCCGGCATTA
>CACHDV010000006.1 GCA_902578675.1 uncultured Alphaproteobacteria bacterium | reverse complement strand
AAGGAGAAACCACCGCAAACAGAACATAAAAAATGCGGACGCGGTTTTGAGCTAAAAATTGTAAAATTAACACAACCAACGGTTGAAGATTATAGGTTTCTCTATAATACCGTTGGTGCTCCATGGACTTGGATTGAACGCCGCTTATTAACTGATCAAAAATTGTTGAAAACAATTACACACCCTAACGTCGAAATATATACTCTTTATTCCGATGATGAGATAGCTGGCTTCAGTGAAATAAAAAGATCGGAGAAACTACATCAAGCAGAGATAAAATACTTTGGATTAATGCCGAGTTTTATCGGAAGAAGGTTAGGGCGTTATTTTCTTATGAAAATTATCGATCTCGCATGGGCAGGCGCTACAAAGAGGGTAACTGTCAATACCTGCGACCTAGATCATCCCAGAGCAATAGACCTTTACACATCTTGCGGCTTTGAAATAACGAAGAAATCAATAGAGTTTTTACCTGATCCAACAAAAGTTGGTCTCCCAATACCACGCAAGAGGAGTTAAGTTTACTATCGAATTTTGACTAACCAGGCTCTGAGGCTAATGCGATAATATTTGACTTAAAAACAATTTAGTTCGATCTGACTTGGGGTTTGCAAAAAATTCTTCAGGAGTATTTTGTTCCACAATTTCTCCGTAATCCATAAAAATAACACGATCAGCCACCCGGCGCGCGAAACCCATTTCGTGCGAAACAACTAGCATTGTCATCCCAGTCTCCGCTAGTTCTATCATCACATCTAAAACCTCAGAAATCATTTCAGGGTCTAATGCTGATGTCGGCTCATCAAATAGCATTATCTGCGGATTCATACATAGTGACCGTGCGATAGCTACCCGTTGTTGCTGCCCTCCGGAGAGCTGGCCAGGATATTTTTCCGCCTGTTCTGGAATCTTCACCCGCGTGAGATACTCCATTGCTATCTCCTGCGCCTCTGTTTTTGTCATATTTCTGACCCACACCGGTGCTAATGTGCAGTTCTCTAAAACAGTGAGGTGCGGAAAAAGGTTAAAAGATTGAAAGACCATACCGACATCGCTCCGAATGGCATGGATATTTTTCAAATTGCTGTCTAGCGTTACACCATTGACGCTTATGTCTCCATCTTGATGCTCTTCAAGTCTATTAATACACCTTATAAGTGTGGACTTTCCTGAACCCGATGGCCCACAGATGACAATACGTTCACCCTTATAAATAGATAAGTCTATATCTTTAAGGACATGGAAGTTACCGAACCACTTATTTACCTTAGACATTGAAATAGCCACCTCATCTGAAGCAACTGATTGAAGTTGTTTATTTTCGGTTTCCGTCTTTGTATTCATTTTATGAATTCCTCGGTATAAACGAATGAATTAATCTATTAACGACCGTGACCTGCGCCCAAGTTTCTCTCCAAATACTGGCTGTACTTCGACATAGCAAAGCAACCTATGAAAAAAATCACTGCGGCTGTGAATAATGGCTCGTGGTGCAGCCCAATCCAGCTTGGGTCCTGGCTAACCGCGTTTATCATACCCAATAAATCGTAAAGTCCTATGATACTAACGAGTGTGGTGTCTTTGAATAATCCCATAAAGTTACTTACGATATTTGGGATCATGTATTTCAGAGCCTGCGGCATCACAATAAATCCCATTGATTGCCAATAGGTTAATCCTACCGCCTCGGCTGCCTCATACTGTCCCTTTGGTATCGCTTGGAGACCTCCCCTAACCACCTCAGCCATGTAAGCAGCAGCGAAAAGACAAACAGCCACAATGGCACTTGCAAGTTTGTTAATATGAAATCCCTCTGGCAAAAAAAGAGGAAACATTGTTGTCGCCATAAACAGTATAGTTATTAACGGCACTGATCTAAAAAGTTCGATAAAAGCGACGCAAAGCACCCGGATCACTGTCATTTTAGAACGGCGGCCTAACGCTAGTAGAATTCCGGCCGGGAGGGCTGAGGCTATACCAATCCCAGAAATAACTAGGGTCAAAAACAATCCACCCCATAGATTATTAGGCATTTCCTTAAAAGCGACATCATTAATCAAAAATAAACTAAGGAGGAAAATTATAACAGCGAACATAATTACTGGAAATTTGTGCAATCGCTCGCTACGGCTGGAAAATCCGGTGAGCTGAATAATCCATCTGGATATACCGGCTCCTGTAAAAAGACACAGCAAAGAATGTATCATCACTGTTATAAAGCAGCCAAGTGCAACAGAAACCATTATTTCCATAAACCAGTTGCGGTCTCCACCCAAAAACATATATCCAGCGAGAAACGGGAAAATAAGAACTCCACTGAGAGCAATATTGAGTTTTGCCGTAACTCGGGGTAGCCAAACTGGTATCATCCAAAGAATTAGTATAATGGCTGCGAAGTTTACCCGCCATATTTCAGTATCTGTGTAACGTCCGTATATAAAACGAGTGAACCAAAATTTGACGCCCGCCCAGCATGTTCCAAATTCCGTAGGCGTAATTCTACATTCTTGCCTATTGGCCGCTTCTAACACAGCTTTGGCAAACGCCCATTCGTAAAAGTTTACGCACATAAATCCGATGGCAATAAGACTTAGCACTGTAAGGCAGGAACTCAGGAAACCATCGAACAAATTGTATCTTAGCCATCCTATCGCACCAGTGGTGTTTGGCGGCGGTGGAAGAGATGGTTTTGGAACAAACTTCTCAGATACTTTATTTTGCTCTGTGATTTCAGTCATCAGCCTCAACGTTCCGTAAGTTGTATTTTTTTATTGTAGACATTTAGACAAGCCGAAATCGTAAGGCTTACCGTCATATAAAAGGCCATAACTAAAGCAACAATTTCTACCGCGTGCCCCGACTGATTTAGAGATGTCTGCATAAAAACCGAAACTAAGTCTGGAAAACCAATCGCTATCGCCAATGATGAATTCTTGACCACGTTCATCCACAGACTGATCATAGGTGGAACTATTGCACGCATTGCTTGCGGTATAATCACTAGTCTCATCACAAAACTTTGTTTTAGACCTAGTGATGAAGCCGCTTCCGTTTGCCCCTTGCTTACTGAAAGAATACCGGCTCTGACCATTTCAGCCGCATATGCAGAGTGATAAATCACAAGCGCGACCATGACCGCCAGCATTGCGGGCAGCACAAAGCCACCTCCCCTGTAATTGAAGCCTTTTAATGCTGGTATCTCCCAGTCCAAAGGCATACCTGTCAAAACAAAAACCACTAAAGGAAGTCCAAAAACTACCAATAATGTGGGAACTAAAGTGGAGATATATTTACCGGTTTGTTGTTGTTTTCTTGTTGCCCGCTTATTTAGAACAATAGCAATTAATACTGCAACCAAAAGAGCTAGCGCAGTTAGCCAAAACAAATCCTCCGGCTGTGGTTTAGGTATATATAAACCCCTGTTGTTTAATACCAATGATTCAAAGCCAAGAATTTCTATGGATTGCTTCGGTCTCGGCAAATTTGCAAACGCGCCAAGATACCAAAAGATTATCTGCAATAAAAGTGGGGTATTTCTTAGAACTTCTACATACCAAGAAGCGATTTGAGCAACCAACCAGTTTTTAGAAAGCCTTAATATACCAACGATGAAACCAAGAAATGTGGCAAGGACGATCGAAATCCCCGCAAGTATCAGCGTATTTATGATACCCACCCAATAAACCATTAAGTAGGAATCACTTGGCTTGTAGTCTAATGGCGTCCAGGCTACTGCGAAGCCAGCTGTATTTTTAAGGAAATCAAAGCCAACGGCCATCTTGCGCGTTGCCATGTTAATTTGTGTATTCTCTATGAGAGAGAGCACTGCCCAGATAAACAATCCAAAGACAACCACCTGATAAAATATCGAGCGATAGCGTTCGTCGTTTATAACAGCGTTGACGCCCCTCGAACTACTTGGTGTGTTTCCCGACATTTATAAGCCCTTTTTCGGAAAAGCTAGTTCATAATCGCGATAACCAAAACCCAAAATTTCCAACGCAAGAAACAGTAGGAATGTTGTCGTCTTATAAAGATAAGTTAACTCGGCCGAACCCAATCGGCCGAGTTAACGATATTTTTAACGAAATGGTGGGGAGTACATCAAACCACCACGTGTCCAAAGGTCATTTGGTGAGCCTTTACGGGCTATCCCAATACCTTCTTTTCCAAAGCCCATATACTTTTCATAGACTTCTCCGTAGTTTCCGACACTTTTAATAATGTTATAAGCCCAGTCTTTACTAAGACCTAAGCCTTTATTCATTTCTTTTTCTACACCCATGAAACGAGCTATCTCTGGGTTTGGTGGGTTTTTACGCATTTCGTCTACATTCGCTTGAGTAATTCCAAGCTCCTCTGCAGAAATTAATGCAAACACCGTCCAGCGAACTATATCGAACCACTGGGAGTCACCCTTACGCACTGCTGGAGCAAGAGGCTCTTTTGAAATTGTTTCTGGAAGTATTATATGTGCTTCTTTGTCAGGAAACCCTGCTAAGATAGCAGCTAGACCAGATTTATCATTGGTAATCGCATCACAGTTTCCCTTCAAATAACTTTCATTACGAACGTTATTATCAGAAAAAACGACCGGCTGAATGTCCAATTTATTCATTCGGCTAAAGTCTGTTAGGTTTAATTCTGTCGTGGTACCGGTTGCAACACAAACAGTTGCGCCCTTTAGTTCCATCGCACTTTTAATGCCAGAATCTTTCCTTACCATAAAACCTTGGCCGTCATAAAAGTTCACTGCCGTGAAGTTCAAACCAAGCTGTGTATCTCGGAAAATCGTCCAAGTAGCGGTTCTGGACAACATGTCGGACTCGCCGTTCGCTAAAGCAGTAAAACGAACAGTTGAAGATACTGATTGAAACTCTACTTTTTGTGGATCACCAAATATTGCGGCAGCTACTGCACGGCAAATGGAGACGTCGCTTCCGACCCACGTACCATCAGCTTTTAGGTTGTAGAAACCTGGTGTAGGTTGCCCAACTTGGCACCGAAGGTGACCACGCTTTTTAACCATTTCTAGCGTACTTTCTGCTATGGCTGGAACCGCCGTAAACGAGAAAGCCGCCAGGAGGCCTGCGCCCAGACCCAAAAGGCTTAATTTCTTCATGTAGAAACCCATTCCTGTAAGTTTTAAGAAAGAACGAATGACGCAGTGACTTAAGATCAAAACAAATTACCCAAGTTACCGCAACTTCCGTAATCCTAGTCTAGCAAAAGCTCAAAAACCAATTGCCAACCTAAATTAATAGATGACACTCCTAATTCCTGAGCAAAATGCTCCCCTGTGATTGCTTGCATCCAAGCATGAGCCTGGCTTTTTGGCAAGCGAACAATGCTGTTAGCCAAATAAAAAACGCCAAATTCAACAGAAAAAAGCAAATATTGGGCGAAATTGATTAAAAGCTCCAAAATCAGAGCAAAACTGAGAAAATTACTAATGTTAGGAGATCGAGATAAAAAATAGCTCTCCACTCACTGGACGAAGAGTGAAACACGGTAGTACTCTCGAATGGCCAAGATCAAGTTTGCCTTTATTTGTTTATTTTTAAAAAGTGATAGAGATTAGCTATGTCATCAAAACGATCCGACCGTTTGAAAACCAACCTTGTCCATGCTGGACGAGATCCTCATAACAATCACGGTGTTGTGAATCCCCCAGTCTATCACGCCTCTACAATTCTGCAGCCTTCTTTAGATAAATTTGAAGCTGCAAGAAAGCCCGACTGGAGTGGATATAGGTACGGCCGTAGTGGAACGCCAACTAGCCGCTATTTCGAGGATGGCATAGCAAGTATATATGGCGGCGCAGGTGCGGTATCCGTTTCTTCGGGTCTAGCAGCTATCACCAATGCTATACTAGCCTGCGTAAAAGCTGGTGATCACATTTTAATGACAGACAATGTGTATGGTCCCGCTCGCCGATTTTGTGATGAGATTCTAACAAAATTCAACATAGAAACCACTTACTATGATCCTTTAATAGGCTCCAAAATAAAAGAGTTAATCAAACCTAATACAGTTCTTATTTATACCGAATCCCCAGGATCACAGACTTTTGAAATGTCCGACATTCCCGCCATCGCGAAGGAAGCTCAAGCAAAAGAGATTACAGTTATTATGGACAATACATGGGCAAGCGCCATGTACTTCAATGCATTTGAAAAAGGCGTCGACATTGTGGTTGAAGCCGTCACAAAATATATTTGCGGACACTCTGATGTTATGATGGGGGTTATCGTTTCTAAATGCCCCGATTGGGAGCAAAAAACCCGCAGCACCTCAAGAAATTATGGAAACGCATCGGGCCCGGATGACTTGTATCTAGCGCAAAGAGGGCTTCGAACAATGGCAGTTCGCATGGAGGAGAATCAGAGAAATGGCCTCGACCTTGCTAACTGGCTTAAAGATAGACCAGAAGTTAAACGTGTACTCCATCCAGGGCTAGAAACCGACCCTGGCCACGATATTTGGAAACGAGACTTTACCGGTGCTAGCGGCCTATTTTCATTCGTATTAGAAGATGGTTACTCTCGAGCAGCATTAGCCGCAATGCTTGACGGACTAAATCTATACGGAATGGGAGCTAGTTGGGGCGGGTTCGAGAGCTTAATAGTACCCGCAAACCCTGCCGACAATCGAACAGCAACGAAATGGGAGGAGAGCGGCCAGCTTCTCCGTGTCCATGCAGGGCTAGAGGATATAGAGGACCTAATTGATGATCTAGGCGCAGGCTTGGATAGATTAACAGAAATTAATTCTCTATAGTTGTTAAAGTGCAAAAATCGAAAATTCCAAGGATACGATTACTTATCGGAGATAGAGTTGCGCTTGGCCCTGGAAAGGTAACGCTCCTAGATATTATCGATAAAACAGGCTCTATTTCAGCTGCCGCACGCGAAATGGGAATGTCCTACCGAAAAGCGTGGGGATTAATTGATAACATAAACAACGATTTTTTAGAGCCTTTAGTCATTAAAACTACAGGCGGCAAAGGCGGAGGCGGAGCACTTTTAAGTAACTATGGGAAAGAAATTCTGACTAGGTATTTAGATATGGAAAAAAAAGCTAACATTAGCATAGCTTCTGACCTTAAGTGGTTTTCCGACCGTTTATCGCAGTAAAAAATATGCTAAGCGGACGAGAAAACTTAAAATATCAAAATAACATTATATTCATGACTGTTATCATTTTTTTGGACGGTACTTCAAATTGAACAAATTCACCTTTCCTTGCCTTATGATCATTTTAGGCACTCTGATTTCATTAGGTAGTTCTGCAGGTTTTGCAAAAAACATCACTTACTTATATGCGGCAGCCAGCACACAAAATGTGGTGGAAGCTGTATTAAAATCATATAATACAAAATCAGAAACTCGTTTTCTTCCCGTTTATGGAGCGACTTCAGCACTCGCCAGGCAAATTTTAGATGGAGCTCCTGCCAGTTTATTTTTAGCAGCTAATAAAGCATGGATGGATAGAATTACAGAGAGTAATCTGGTAAGAAAATCAAAGAATGTATTTTTTAATCGGTTGGTTTTAGTCGCGCCACATAGATCATCATTAAAATTGACTGAAAATAAACTAAGCAATGTTCATCTTCATCTGAATGGAGGACGACTTGCCGTTGCGGAGGTTTCAGCTGTACCAGCAGGGATTTACGCTAAACAGGCTTTGAAAAATTTACAAATTTGGCCAAGAATAAAGAATAAACTGGCGCAATCTACGAACGTTCGAGCCGCTTTAGCGCTTGTAGAACGCGACGAAGTGCCCTTGGGGATTGTCTATCATACCGATTCCCTCGCCTCACCATACGTCAAAACTCTGTTAGAAATCCCGGAAAACACTCATGAAAAAATAGCTTATCCCCTGGCACTTTTGAACAACAAGGGGCAACCAAACGAGGCTCTTCGACTCTTTAAATTTTTCTTTTCGCAGCAATCTCGATATATATTCCACAAATATGGGTTTAGAACGGATTAATTAGTGTTCAATTTAACAACCATCGAAATTGATGCCTTTTATTTAACATTAAAAGTTGCATTTTTTAGCGTGGCCATTTGTCTACCACTTGGTGTTATCACTGCGTTCACGCTTTCAAGATTAAATTTTCCTGGTAAATGGCTGCTAGATGGTTTGGTTCATTTACCGCTTGTCATGCCGCCAGTTGTCGTTGGTTATATGCTGCTTCTGCTGCTTGGTCGCCGTGGGGTCTTGGGATCATGGTTATATGATACCTTTGACGTTACAGTTGCTTTTACCTGGAAGGGGGCAGCGATTGCTTCGGCCGTTATGGCGTTTCCACTTATGGTTCGCGCCGTTAGATTATCATTGGACACGATGGATCGTGGGTTAGAAGTCGCAGCCAGAACTCTCGGGGCGAGCCGAACAATAGTTTTCTTAAGCATAACTTTACCGCTCTCATTACCTGGGATACTCACCGGTACAATTTTAGCTTTTGCTAGAAGCCTTGGTGAATTCGGAGCTACGATTACCTTTGTGTCAAATATCCCAGGGGAAACACAAACTATACCCCTAGCATTGTATAACTTTACTCAAATCCCTGGGGATCAAACGCCCGCAATACGACTACTTACTATTTCCGTTGTTGTTGCATTTGCAGCCCTAATTGCTTCTGATTTATTAGCCAGAAAGGTTAAGAACCGCTTGGGCACAAAGTTTGAGGCAGACCAATGATTAGTGCAGAGTTTGTTGTTGAGCGCGATGATTTCCTTATGGATATTAAGTTGGAAATTCCTAGTATTGGAGCAACGGTGTTATTCGGCCCCTCAGGATCAGGAAAAACAACTTTTATCAATGTGTTGTCTGGTATTACTAAACCGATGTCTGGACTTATTAAGGTTGGTAACGCAACATTTTTTGACTCCGAAAATAAAATTGATTTACCAATGGAAAAGCGTGGCATTGGATATGTATTTCAAGATGGGCGTCTTTTTCCTCATATGTCGGTAGAAGAAAACTTAGATTTTGGTCGCAAAAGGTCTAACGATAAGACAAGCCGTAAACAAGAAATTATTGAATTACTTGGTCTCGGGCAGCTTTTACAAAGAAAACCCTCAACATTATCTGGCGGTGAACGTCAACGTACTGCTATTGGAAGAGCTATCTTATCAGGTCCAAGTTTTCTATTTATGGATGAGCCACTCGCCGCATTGGATTTTGCTAGAAAGCAGGAAATACTTCCCTACATAGCCACACTCAAAAAGAATTTAAAAATTCCTATAATTTACGTATCCCATCAAATGGAAGAAGTAGTGAGGTTAGCAGATCATCTCGTCCTGCTTGAAAATGGAAAAATTTTAGATCACGGACAAATTTTCGACGTAATAAATTCCCCCTCACTTGGCATTTTATTAGGCAAAGACGACAAAACTTCACTGATTAATTGCCATGTTGATAAAAAAAACGGCAAAGACGGTTTGAGTAAATTATTATTTCCGGGTGGGTATTTTCTTGTAAACCAACAAAATTTAGTCCCTTTAGAAAACGTTCGCATTGAGTTAAAAGCTCAAGATGTAGCGCTTGCATTAGAAAAACCCGTTGCGACAAGTATTGCCAATATTCTAGGGGCATCGGTGGCTAAGATAGAAACATCAAAAGATACCAACTGTGATGTCCTTCTTTCTGTCGGAAATGTTTCAATTTGGGCGCGTATAACGCAGCAAAGTGCCTCAAAATTGGGACTTAAAATAGGGTCTCAGGTTTTTGCATTGATCAAATCCGCAGCAATTAGACCGTTTTAGTCGTGATAATTTGTTCTATTAAATCTTTAATCCGCTCAAATAGAATATTCTTTGAAGGTGACGCCACCCGGCTGCGCTATCTGCGAAACAAGACCAAGTTCCCACTCTAAATATTCATTCATCGCCTTTTCTATCTCTTTAGGATCCTGCCTGTCGTAAGGCCTCAAATAAACGTCGATTTGTTGAGATATTAGATTGGTCATTCCCGCTTCCATAGGCAATCCCTCATTTTCCCAGGCACTCGTTCCCCCATCAACAACAGCTACCTTGATTTCAGTTTTTACAAAGTCAAGAGCTGCGAGTATCGCCAGATTTTGGTTATCTGAAATAAAGATCATTTGCGCGATTATTGGAAATTTTGAGAGATCTTCCCTCAAGTTTGCTCTAACAGCGAATGCGGATCCTTTCGCATGTTTTTCCCTGTAAGTAAGGCTCCGGCTAAGATCAACTAATATGGCCCCATTGGATTGCAACTCATACGCCTCTTGAGGCGACACCATTGTTACATCCTGCTTTTGTAAGCCAAAACATGGGTTTAACTCACTACCGGCGCAAATAGCCTGGTGCTCTAATCCGCTTTCCAAGACGAAAACTTCACACCAATCCAGTTGAACAAGCCATGTGGCTGTCATTAACGCCCGGACCATTTTATCATCAACTAAAACTACCCTTGCATTTTGTGTGGCAATATACATGTCAGTCGCTTGAACAAGCTGGCCTCCCGGCGCGTGCCGTGAGTCCGCAATATGCGCTATCTCAAATTCCTCTCGGGTTCTAACATCCAAAACCGCTAATGTTCTCTCACCTTGCTGTTCTCTCCACCGATCTAAAGTGTCGGAATTAATAAACTTCACCCCAAATTTTTTTGCTGCTGACTTTGCCCTTTCAAGCGCTACTGAGTATCCTCGATTAGTGACTTCCGGTACTGACCGATCTGCGCCATGCTCTAGTTTGTAGCCAGCCAAGTGCCATCCCTGCGTGCCATTACGCAAAGCAACCACTTTATTTTTTACTTCTGCATTTATAAGCGTCTGCGCCCCAATTATACTTCTCGTTCTTCCGGCGCAATTTACAACTATAGTTGTATCCTTAGTTATGGGGGCGTCTTCAATCCTATAAACAAGTTCAGCTCCAGGCATATCTATACCTGTTGGAATGTTCATAACTTTATATTCATCCATGGGGCGGGAGTCCAAAACAATAAAGTCTTGTTTTTTATCCATCATATCTTTCAATTCTTTTGCAGAAATTGAAGGCGTTTCATAAGTATGCTCAACAAACTCTCCAAAAGCTTTACTTGGCACATTTATTCCGCTAAAGACCTCGAATTTTTCTCCTTTCCAAGCTTTTACGCCTCCCCTTAAAATTGAGATATTTGTATATCCGTAAGAAATGAGCACATCGAAAGCGCGAGATGACAGCTCACCTTCAAAATCGCATATGACAATCTGACTACCCTTCCTTGGAATCAAAACAGGCACTTTTATCTCCAAATGTGAAAGGGGTATATTTGCACATAGCAATATGTGTTCTTTTCCAAATTCTCCCTGTTCACGAACATCGATCACAGCTATTTCATCGGAGGAATTGATTAACTGATTTAGTTCGCTCGGAGAAATAAAGTTCATGCAATTAATCCTTAAATTTTAACAAAGTTTATAGTAATAAAGAGATCTACTCTCTACTTTTGACGTTCGATTATGCGCAGAACCATAAAGAGATAACAAGGTTAGTGAAAAGCTAGTTAGTGCCAAGGCTTAAAGACGACTTTTCAATCTCTTCTTCTAACTCCAACCAATCTTGTTCGCATTGCTTTATTTTTTTATCTAAAACATCTTTCTGCACAAAGAGACTTTCAAGCTCGTTTTTTTTGACCGTATAAGTTTTTTGATCTCCTAACTCGGTAATAATCATCTGCCGCTTTTCGACAAGTTCCAATATTTCAACTTCAAGACTAGCGGCTTTTTTTCTCATTTTTTGGGTGGCCTTCCTTAATTCAGCGGCGGCCTGTCTCTGTTCCTTTCGATTAACCTTTTGTGGCCTTGTAAATTCTTTTTTGTCTTGGTAATTATCCGGCTTGGTCTTTTCTTTCGGTTTTTCCAACAACCATTTTTTATAATCATCTAAATCGCCGTCAAAACGCGTTACTTCACCCTGATCTACAAGAAAGAACTCATCTACACATCCAGCAAGTAGTTCCTGATCATGGCTAATAAGGATCACTGTCCCGTTAAACTCATTTAAAGCTAAAACCAGCGCATCGCGAGCTGCTATATCTAGATGATTAGTAGGTTCATCCAAAATAAGCACATGCGGATCTTTGTAGATAATTATCGCCAAAGTAAGTCGCGCCTTCTCGCCACCGGATAAATGTTTTATCTTGGTAGTTTGCTTTTCCTGAACCAAACCAACGCCACCTAACCTGTTTCTTAACTTCAACGAGTTCGCTTTGGGATCAATTTCTAATAAATGCTCTATGGCATTTAACTCTGGCTCTAGCTCATCTAACTGATGCTGCGCAAAATAGCCTATTCTTAACTTTGAACTAAAGCTAACCTCACCAGAAAATTGCACCAACTTTCCAGCAATTCCTTTTGCTAATGTTGATTTTCCATTTCCATTTCGACCTAACAAACCTATCTTATCGGCATTGTCTATTCTTAGGTTGAAATGGGTGAGGACTGGAGAGTTCCGATCATATCCAAGACTAACATTTTCAAAAACGATTAATGGGGATGGTAATTCATCAGAATTCACGAATGAGAATATTGTTTCCGGTTCTGGTGAAGGAATTTTCTGTTCTACTATCCGTTCCAGAGCCTTCAACCTACTCTGAGCCTGTTTTGCTTTACTAGCTTTCGATCTAAATCTCTCCACAAAAGCTTCAATTTTTTTTCTATTCAGCGCTTGTTTTTTTGCCTGAGAAGCTAACCCAGCTAGTTGCTGATTCCTCAATTTCTCAAAACTGTTATAGCCACCTCGATAAAATGATAACTTTTGTCCTTCAAGATGAAGAATACTATTAACGGAACGATCCAGTAATCCTTTGTCATGACTAACCACAATTAACGTTTTGGAAAAGGATTTTAAGTAAGCTTCTAACCATATCGTTGACTCTAGATCCAAATGATTTGTAGGCTCATCCAGCAATAACAGCTCAGGATCGGAGAATAATACGGCTGCAATCGCAACCCGCATTCTCCATCCACCCGAGAAGCTTGAGAGCGGTTGCCCCTGTTCTTTTTGATTAAAGCCTAATCCGTTCAGAATACTGGATGCCCTTGCCTCTGCCGAATAAGCACTGATGTCCGAAAGACGAGAGTGGATCTCTGAAATACGTTCGGGCAAGGTTTCCGTCTCTACCTCTTTTAAAAGCTTCTCGCGTTCTAAATCAGCCGCTAGGGTAAACTCTAATGGTGTCATGGCTCCGCTAGGTGCCTCTTGAGCGACGGTCCCAATTTCCGCCTCCAAGTTACGCAAGCCGCTAATTGAAATATCGCCAGCATCAGGCTGAAGATCTTTGGCAATTAACTTTAATAGCGTTGATTTTCCGGTACCATTTTTTCCAACCAGCCCAATACGGTGGCCACTCGGGATGGAAACCGAAACACTATCTAATAATAATCTACCGGAAATACGGTATGTGAGATTACTAATGTTAATCATAATTGCCTATAACGAAGGCTTTCCAATAAATTGTTGTCCCAGTGCTCTAGAGTATTTAAACATTTTTTTACTTTCTGCTCATGAAATACCATGGTAGTTGGGAAAATGATCTTTGGTCTCAAAAATTTTAAGAAGGGTCCGTCTTCTCTGAGAGGCGTACTTTGCATGCTTGGCGGGGCACTATCACTTACTATTAACGATGCCATGGCCAAATACCTTACTCAATCATATCCAGTTGGCCAAGTGATGGCGCTTCGCGGATTATCTATTATAATGCTTCTGATAGCTTTTTTATTTTTTATGAACAACCTTAAAGCTCTTAAAATTTTCTCTTGGAAGGGACATTTATTAAGAGCCGGCGCTATGACTGGCTCTACCTTTTTTTTTATAACAGGGCTGAGTCTGCTTCCAATCACCGATGCGATTGCAATCGCGTTTGTTGCGCCAATACTTACCACCATTCTTGGTATAATAATTCTAAGGGAAGCTGTCAGCTGGAAACGGTGGGTAGCTATTTTTGTTGGCTTCTTCGGCGTCATTATAATCCTGCAACCTACCAGCGACGCATTTAAAATTGCAGCTATTGCGCCAATGGGAGCAGCCGCGTTTGGGGCAGCAAGGGATGTTGTAACCCGAGCCATAAGTGGATCCGAAAATTCACTATCTATTCTTTTTACTAGTATGCTCATGATAACTATTGCTGGTTTTTTAACTTATCCTCTTGGCTGGTCAGCAGTAAAGCTTAGTCATATATGGATTTTTATCACTTCGAGTTTATTGGTCGGTTTAGCTCAATACCTTATGATTGAAGCGTTCCGTTTAGGCGAGGTTGCACTAATTTCTCCTTTTAAATACTCAAGTTTGTTATGGGCAACCCTGATTAGCCTGGTAATTTGGGATGACTTACCCAGTAAAAATGTCGTTTTAGGTGCTTTTATTTTGATACTGAGTGGGATTTATTTATTGAAGAACGAAGTAACTAATGGAGGTAAAAATAGATAATTCTTTCAAGCCAAATTATTCAGACCTGCTTGACGGGCTAAAACCATTTAAAGATGACTTCACATTATCAAATCTGGGACCTCTTCCCGATAATTTTCCAGACGAAGGTTTAGGCGAGAAAAAAGTATTAGATTACCTCGCCCCCATTGCTATTGGAGAAGCAACAAAATTAGATGACCCACTCGCTTTTGCTCACATGGACCCCCCTACTCCTTGGATAACTTGGATAATGGCACTTTGGAATGCTTCGCTTAATCAAAATCTTCTTCATCCAGCAATTTCACCTGTTGCTCGCGATTTTGAAACAAAGGCTATAGATTGGTTGTGTCCTTATTTTGGCATGAACGGAGGGCATCTCACTCCAGGATCAACGCTATCTAACCTAACTGCATTGTGGGTAGCCAGAGATTTGAAAGGAGTAAAAAAAATTGTAGCTTCAGAGGAAGCACATATATCGATGAAAAAATCGGCTAATATTCTTGGATTAGAGTTTGAAACTGTTCCTTGCAATCATGATAGCAGTATAAATATCGATCTCTTACCAACAGACCTCAGTAAATCGTGCTTAGTACTTACCGCTGGCACAACAGCTGCAGGTGCTATTGATAATTTAAACATCGCCAATAACGCTGCTTGGGTACACGTTGACGCTGCTTGGGCGGGACCACTTCGCATTTCCCAAAAACACGGATATTTGCTGAACGGAGTAGAAAAGGCAGATTCTATCTCTATTTCTGGCCACAAATGGATTTTTCAACCTAAAGATTCCAGCATTTTGTTATTTAAGAATACGGCGCAGGCTAATCAAAGCATTAGTATGAGTGCGGGATATCTATCAAGCTCCAACATAGGTATCATGGGTTCGAGAGGCGCTATTGGACTTCCACTTTTAGCAACTTTAATGGCATGGGGTAAGGAGGGCCTAGCTAAGAGGCTTGACGGGTGCATGACACTGTCTGATGAACTGCATTCATACCTTTTAGAAACTGGCGTTTACATTTTTACAAAACCTACATCAGGCGTGATTTTATGGCGACCTAGGGCACCATATTCAGCAGATGAGATATTCTTAAGGCTTCCTGCCGGCAGTGCCTCCTTGGCAACGATAAGTGGTGAAAAATGGATACGGCACGTTGCAGCTAATCCCAACATGGAAATTGACCTTCTATGTTCAGAAATTACGACAGCATTAGGATATTGAGGGAATAATCCGTCATACTACAGAGTAATGTTCCACAAAGTCTTTGTTAATAGTAATTCCTAAACCGGGTCTATCCGATATTTCAACATAACCGTCCGTACACTTTGGTGCCTCTGGCGAGAGTTCAAATAGCATGGGATTAGCCCCCAGAGAATATTCAATTATAAAGGCTGCTGGAGCAGCAGCGCATAAATGCAAGCCTGCAGCGAACATTAAAGCACCTCCCCATAAATGCGGCGCTAGGCGTATTTGATATGCGCTGGCTATAGCTGCAATTCTCACCGCCTCGGTTATCCCACCACAAATTGCTAAATCTGGCTGGAATATATCTGCGGCCCTTAATTCAGCTAAATCCCTGAATGAAAACCGAGTTGCCTCATTTTCGCCAGTGGCTATAGGGATATCTGTAGAGGACCTAACCTCAGCTAGACCTTTCTTGTCATCAGCCGTAACTGGTTCTTCAAACCAAGCGATATTATACTCCTCAACCATTCGGCAGAATCTTTTTGCTTCCGCAACAGTGTAGGTACCATGCGCATCGCACATTATATCGATATCATCACCTAAAGCTTTTCGAGCTGCCTCTACTCGCTTAGCCGAGTGCCTCACTTCACCATCTGCAACACCAATTCGCATTTTAACTGCCTTAAACCCTCCCTTGTCTACATAAGAGAGTAACTGATCTCCAATTTTATCCGCAGAAGCCCAACCGCCGGACGCATAAGCCGGCATTCTTTTGTGCCTGCGTCCGCCAAGTAATTGCCACACAGGCGTATTCAACGATTGTCCAAGTATATCCCACAAAGCAATATCAATTCCACTTATTGCGGATATTGTTATTCCTCGCCTTCCTAATATGGGGAAAACATGTCCTCTATCGAGAGCATAGTGCCCACGAACCCCACTATACAAATTTTCCCAATGTTTTGAAATAGTGCGGCAATCTTTTCCTATTAATTGAGGTCCTAATTCTTTTTCAATCATGATAGCAAGCGCTCTATTATCACCAGCACTAGCAACTGTAGATTTTGCTTCACCATGGCCTACCAGACCGCATTCTGTTTCTATTCTGATGAGCGTCATGTCGAATGAATCAACGATCCCAAAATCTGATCTATGCTGCTGAGATTCAGGAATTGGGACATGTAACCACCAGGACTTAACTGAACGTATTTTCATGAATAACGATCCTTTATTATTTATTTTTTAAAACCACGTCATTTTCCCATATTATGGGAGATATTTATAAGAGAAGACTTTGAGCATTATTTTCCAACTGCTAATTGGTATTAGGTTACAAGGCTTACTTTTTAATGAAACACAAAAAAAACAAGGCTATGTTTTTATCGATCGTCAGACGGCAAAATTATAAACGAAAATTTTATCAATACAAAGTTGCCATCAAGTCGAAAAATTTTCAATAAATCAATTCATTATCCCACCATTCTTAACTCATATAGTAGAAGTTTTGTCTTCACTAATTGACCGATACTTAGTTATAACAATTTTATGTGACATTTTTGGTTGGGAACTTTTTGATGGGTGATATTGGATATGATTTCATAATTGTTGGTGCGGGGTCAGCTGGATCCGTTTTGGCTAATCGTTTGTCTGCAAATGGTAAATATACTGTTTTGTGCCTTGAGGCAGGAATAGCTAACTCTAATTTATTTTGGTCACGTATTCCTGCCGGAGTAGGAAAGCTTATTGATAATCCAAAATATAATTGGTGCTACAGTTGTGAACCAGATGAAGGAACCGGGCAAAGAAGGATAGAGGTACCCCGAGGTAAAATGTTAGGCGGTTCTAGCTCTATAAACGGAATGGTATTTACACGAGGTCAGGCCGAAGATTATGACCATTGGGCCCAGTTAGGCAACAAAGGATGGAGTTTCCAAGACGTCCTTCCATATTTTAAAAAAATGGAAAACTACGATGGCGGGTCCGATGAATTACGAGGGAGAGACGGCCCTCTTCCCGTAACAGACTCTGCCAAATTGAGCCCCCTTTTCGATACCCTAATAAAATCCTCCACTGCAATAGGTATAAAATATAACGCTGATTACAATGGAGCTGACCAAGAAGGTATAGCGATGACCCAAGCCACTATACTTAAAGGACGACGACAAAGTACGGCATACTGTTACTTAGAACCAGCTAAAGCCAGATCAAATCTAACCGTCCTGACTGATGCAGTAGTAGTCTCGTTAATTTTTAAAGGCAAACGATGCACGGGTGTTCGCTTCTTAAATGAGGGACGAACCGTTGAAAAGTTAGCATTTCGTGAAGTCATCCTTAGTTCGGGCTCTATAAATTCCCCCAAAATTTTAGAGTTATCCGGCATAGGGCAACCTGAACTTCTTGCAGACAGGGGCATCACACCATTCCATGAATTACCAGGAGTTGGCGAAAACTTACGCGATCATTACTCGCCGCGAATGCGTTATGGCATAAAAGGTCGTGATTATACATTTTGCGAAAGGGGAAACGGGTTTAGTTTGGGTTTTGAGGCCATTAAGTACTTGTTTGCTAAAAAAGGTTTTATGGCACTTTCTACCGTACCATTACGAATGTACTTCAAAACGCGGACAGGACTGATGACACCTGACGCGACTATTTCGTTTATGCCTTATTTAACTGAACGCCGTAAACGAGCACGTGTGATATCTAAAAGGCCTGGTCTGACTATGAGTGTTAATGTTTTGCGCCCCGAAAGTAGAGGAAACATTCACATAAAATCCTCTTCGCCACACGATGCACCACATATAAATTTCAATTTCCTATCTACTCAAATTGACAACGACACGTTGCTTTTGGCATTGCGAAAAGGGCGCGAGCTTATGTCGGCAGAACCAATTTCGAATTACGTGGAAGAAGAAATTGCGCCTGGTAAAGACTTAGAAACCGACGAAGAAATATTAACTTGGGTAAGAAATACCGCAGAGACAACGTACCATCCCGTCGGCACTTGCAAAATGGGTAATGACACCAATGCCGTTGTTGGAGCTGACTTAAAAGTGCACGGACTTGATGGATTACGTGTAGCTGATGCCTCTATAATGCCCACTTTAACATCTGGAAACACCAATGCTCCCTCTATAATGATAGGTGAAAAATGCTCCGATTTGTTATTGGAAACAGCTAGACTTAATTAGCTAATTTGAATAAAAATATCTTGCCGCCGTTTATTTTACTGAAATAGGTTTTTATTAATTAACTTATCTTCTTAACGTAGCAGCTCACTAGATCACTCTAACTATTAGCTCTGAACAGTGTTTGTTCATGAAAGAAGAGTGGCACCACCTGCGGGATTTTACTTATTTAAGAAAATCTTCTAACCCATTGTTTTTAAGCATAAATGTCAATATGAATCCTAACTGATCTCTTCTTGTTCCCAGTGAAATAAATCGCTTGCGGGATTCAACCCCGATGCCTCCATTTTGTCCTTGAGACGACTGCTCGAAGAATTCTAGGCCTTTGTGATTATTTTTCATTTCGCCTGTCTCAATTAAAATCTCAAATTAAAGCAAAACCTTATTCAATATCTTGTCATTTTGTTAAGGGGTTGGCTCCCTGTATGCGAATTGAACCCGCGCAGTTTTCGGTTCACGCAATGTTCACACCAAGTTCAATTCGTAACCAAACAAACTGATACAATAATAGTAACAGTGATACACGCAAAGTCGCGGAAATCTGTCATTTTTTTGATACCGCTGGTTTTAAGGAGATAAGAGTGGCGACCCCTACGGGATTCGAACCCGTGTTGCCGGCGTGAAAGGCCAGTGTCCTAGGCCTCTAGACGAAGGGGTCGCTTGTTACTTACTTACCGTTGTTTACTAAAGGACGACAAATAAAGCAATAGTAACTAGTTTAATTTACTGTTTTTTTTGATCGCACAGATATCTAAAGAAATAAGCCTTTATATACGTTAAAAATAATTTCCTTTCTTGAATTTCATTAACTTTTTCTAAGAAAATTACCTATAAATTTTCTGTTATCTTGGGTATTGCTATATCGTCTATTATAACCTGAAGATTTGCTCTCCCCTGCCACAAATTTCTCCTAATTTTGCCAGCGACATGCAATGGCGTTCCGTTTTGTTTTAAAAGAACGTTGCCTATTTTTGTACCTACAGAACGGAAGCAAATACCGCTAATCTCACCAGAACTTTTATCCACAAAGCGACATTTAATATGTTGATCGCCTACTACAGTGGCATATTTAACTTGTAAAGAAGGTATAACGAACCTAGGCTCAGGGTTTCCCGCCCCAAATGGCTCTAACCTTTCCAATAACTCAAGTAATTCTTCTTTTACAGCCGCTACTGTTATTACTCCATCTATTGGTAAACTTACCACATTATCTGCTTCTGCTACGGAGCGATTAAAATGGTCGTTTAAATATTGTTTTAGCTCAAAAACCTTATCAGACCGAACAGAAAACCCGGCTGCCATTTTGTGCCCACCTCCTCCTTTTAACAAACCAGATTGAACCGCTCCAATTATTGCTGAACCCAAGTCCCAACCTGAAATAGAACGGCCAGAGCCTTTGCCGATACCATTTTGAATACTAACTACGCAGGCAGGCTTATTAAACTTTTCTCGCAATCTTGCAGAAACAATACCAATAACACCCGGGTGCCAATTATCAGCAGCAACGACTATAACATTTTCTTTCTCATTATCCTCATTTACGAGTGAAAGTGCTTGCTCCAATACAGAGCTTTCAATTTGCTGCCTCAGCTTATTTTGTTCATCTAACAAATTGGACATAGTTATTGCACGCATTTCATCATCACAAGCAAGAAGCCTCGCGCCCAATTCAGATTCACCAACTCTTCCGGCTGCATTTATTCTTGGACCAAGCGTAAACCCAACCTGATAAGAATTCGGTTTACTATTTACGAGCGCCACCTCCCTAAGAGCCTTAACGCCTATATTTTTTTGAAGAGCCATAACTTTTAAACCTTGCGCTACGAACGCTCTGTTAAGACCCTTGAGCTCCACGACATCGCAAATCGTCCCAATGGCAACTAAATCTAACCATTGAAGTAAATTAGGTTCCGTCTTTTTTGAAAACCAACCTACTTTACGAAGTTTTCGAGTAAGTGCGACAAGCAAAAGAAAAACAACACCTACAGCAGCAAGATTCCCTAGATCGCTTAAATCATCCAATCTGTTTGGATTTACAACGGCTATAGCTTTAGGCAATTTGGGTTCCGCCATGTGGTGATCTACGACAATCACTTCACCGCCTTGGACATAAAAGTCGTCCAATACATCAAATGCCAATATACCGCAATCTAGTGTAAGAATGAGATTGGCACCTTTATTTTTTAAATATTCTAATCCTTGTTTATTAGGCCCATAGCCATCTTTGATCCTGTCAGGGATATACAACTCTGTGCGAATATTCAGAGCATCTAAATACATTTTCAATAGAGCTGATGATGTCGCACCATCAACATCATAATCAGCAAAAAGTCCTATTAGTTCATTGCCTGAAATGGCCTTAACTAATCTATCTACAGCAACATCCATATCCATAAGCGATGATGGATCAGGCATTATATCGCGTAATTTAGGATTTAAAAATCCATTTACCGCTTCGAGGGGAACATGTCTGGAAACTAAAAGCCTTGCTATTATATCCGGAAGATCATACCGCTGAGCAATAGTATAAACTATACGTTCTGTTTCTATACCGTCGTTGAGTTTTTGAGACCATCTCCGCCCACCAATTGAAATTTCAGTCCCCAGAACTGGCTTCATTGGTCTAACTATACTTTCGTATTCTTATACTCCGTCTTCTTGGTCCAATCATGGAAAGCCTCTATTTTTCGAACAGTACCAGTGCTCGACCTCATTATTATCGAGTGAGTATACGCACGCTCTCCATTTCGATTAACCCCGCGAAGCATGGTTCCATCTGTTACACCGGTTGCTGCAAACAACACTTCACCACTTGCAAGTTGTGAAAGTGTATATTTTGCGTCTAAGTTCTCTATGCCTATTCGTTTAGCTCGCCCTACTTCATCTTCATTCCTAAACAAAAGACGTCCTTGCATCTGCCCGCCGATACAACGGAGGGCAGCTGCGGCTAATACCCCCTCAGGCGCACCTCCAGACCCAACATATAAATCGACACCAGTTTCATTCTGCGCACTAGCTATTACACCTGAAACATCACCATCAGAGATCAGCATTATCCTAGCTCCCGCATTTCTTACCTCATTAATAATTTCTGCATGCCGAGGTCTATCCAATATGCAAACAAGCAAATTAGAAATGGAAACATTTTTTGCATCGGATAGGTTAGCGAGGTTTTCTTTAATCGACTTATCCAGATCCACCACTCCTTCTGGCAATCCGCCGCCAACGGCTATCTTATCCATGTAAACATCGGGAGCATTTAAAAAACCACCATGTGTGGCAAAAGCCATTACAGCTAAGGCATTTTGCCCACCCTTTGCCGTAATAGTTGTTCCCTCTAGTGGGTCTAAAGCAATATCGATTTTTGGACCACCTCTACCTACATTCTCACCAATATATAACATTGGTGCTTCATCTCGCTCACCTTCACCTATTACAACCGTTCCATCTATATCCAATGCATTTAAGGCATGGCGCATAGAGTCTACAGCCGCTTGATCCGCCGCTTTTTCATCTCCCCGTCCTATCAACCTGGAAGCAGATAACGCCGCTGCCTCCGTTACCCTTACAGCCTCAAGTGCTAGGTTACGATCCAATATCGCTTTTTCATCAAATGTGTGTTCGACCATTAGCACACCTCTTTTCAAACCTTAATTCACTTATCCTGCAAAGTTTTCAATGGGTAATATGCAGGGTTTTTCAACAACATTTTCAAGTTTTTCAAACTCAGCTACAGATTTTTGAATCGCCTCTTCTGATGTTTCATGAGTGGTCAGAACGACAGGGACGGTACCATCAGGGTTCCTACCTCGCTGAAGCAATGCTTCGACTGATACTCCTTTGTCACGAAACACAGCGGTCAAATCTGCCAAAACTCCTGGTCTATCATAGACTTGCAGCCTGAGATAATATGATCCTGAAAGCTTCTGCAATTCTTGAATAGGCCTAACCACAAGTTCGCTGTCTGCTGTCCCTAAAAAGCTTGTCCGACGATTGTTGGCAAAGTCGAGAAGATCTGAAAGCACTGCTGAACTGGTTGGACCAGCGCCAGCACCACGACCATAAGAAAGTGAGGTGCCTAATCCTTCCGCTTCAGCGGCGACAGCGTTAAAAACGTCTTCTACTTGAGCTATTGGGATATTTACTGGCACCAAGCATGGCCGAACCCGTTGTTGCAAACCGTTACCTAGCAGCTCTCCAATACCTAATAGCTTAATGCGGTAACCTAATTCTGTGGCAAAGTCGATATCAATTGGCGAGATAAGCCTTATTCCTTCCACATAAACGCCACTAAAATTTATTGGAGTTTGAAAAGCTATTGCAGAGAGTATTGCTAATTTGTGCGCCGCATCTACGCCATCTACATCAAATGAAGGGTCAGACTCTGCGTAACCCAATCGTTGGGCATCAGCCAGAATATCCTCAAATTCCTGACCAGTTTCGCGCATTACGGAGAGAATGTAATTACATGTCCCATTAAGTATACCGTAGATTTTACTTAGTCTATTGGAAGCCAAGCCCTCGCGAATTGTTTTAATTATTGGAATGCCACCGGCAACTGCAGCCTCGTAACCAAACATGACATCGTGTTTTGCAACAAGTTCCCCAATATTATTTCCGTGCGTAGCTACCAGCGCTTTGTTAGCAGTAATGACTGATTTGCCGTTTGTTATAGCTTTTTCGACTAAATCTTTTGCGACACCTTCCGAGCCACCTACCAACTCAATTACTACATCAATATTATCGATATCTGCTATATCACGGCAATCAGCGATCCATTCAACTCCGGTCAAATCGACATCTCTTTTTTTGTCCTTACTTTTTGCCGATACTGCCACAACATTAAAATTTGCAGAGCTGCGCGCTTTGAGAAAGTCGCTTTCTTCTGTAATTATTCTGTATGTTTCAGCTCCAACTGTTCCTAGCCCCGCAATTGCAATGTTGATTGTTCTAGCCATTTAAACTTTTCCAAATTTTGTTAATAAGGATTTTTTCAACCTGTGACGATCGTTGCATCAATCACCGAACATTAATTTTATGACTCTAAGATAAATATTTCTGCACGGCGATTTGCACGTTCTTCTGAGGGCATACTTTCGTAGTTCAGAGGCTGGCTATCCCCGACAGCATCAACAATCAACTTCTCTGCTTTGACGCCGTTTGCTATCAAAAAGGAAGCAACGGCTTCAGCTCTTTTTACCGAAACATTAAAGTTAGCTAGTGTATGTTTTAGTTCGTCCATGTCTCTAGTCCTCATAGACGCATGCCCCACGACCCGAACTGACGCGCCAGTCTTTTTTACTTCCGATGCTATTTTTGAGAGAAATCTGCGGTCTGCAGCCGACAATTGATGAGATCCATGGCCAAAATTAATCACACCCTTATTAACAGTTGATAGAGAATCTACTATCTGAAATTTTAATGGGGTTTTCTTACTTTTTTTCGTATCAACTTTTATTGGGATGTTAAACTTAAACTTCTTTGTTTTTGCTTCAGAAAACTGAGAAGAAGTTTCCTGCTGATCGCTACTAACACTTTGCTTTGCAACAACTACCTTTGATTTAGTAGTTTTTTCTTCAGCTTTTGCTGAGCTAATTGGCGTTTGTACTAGACTTGTTTTTTTTGAAACCTTTGGTTGCGAAACGCTATTATCCTGCTTAATCGGAGCAATTGGCTTCGTTTTAAATGGCATAGAATTAGGCCATAACTTAGACTTTGTACCTATGTAACTCGCATTTTTTCTATCAGACACGAGTTCATTCTTTATTTTTTCCCTATCTTCACTCGTTGACAAAAGTAAAGGGCGCGAGGGAAAAGCCGATAGCTTTGGGTATTGACTAGACTTACTAGTATCACTTGCCCCAATAACACTGCCTACCGCTCCTTTGACCATTGATTGGCTTGTCTTAATCCACTCCAAGGGCGAAGAAAGTGTTGGCAAATTAGAACAGCTTGCCAAGCCTAACAAAGAGGTAGCAGACGTAACTTTCAACAAAAATACCACGCGCTGATAATGTTTTTGTCCCAAACGCCAAGTAGGGTAAGTTTTCACGAGAATCACTCCATAAACCATAGCAGACAGTCTTTTTTTAACACATCATGCTAATTACACCTATAGTTCGTTGCTAATAAAAACTAACTGAACCCTTTTTATGCTGTCACCACGTTTGTACAAAGATAAAACTATTTTCGATGCAGCAGACCAAGTTATTCAATTTCTGGCAGAGCTCTTGTGAGGTTATCCAGCCCTATATTTAGGTCTTTGGATATAAATTCTAAGCACTGCTGAGGACTACCCCCAGCAGTCGGGAATTGTTTCTCCCATTCAAAAGCTTTTACCATTATACCACACAAAGCTATGGCTAAGTTTGCCTGTTGCGAGAGGATCTCCCTCTTTACTGTTTTGAAATCGCTTGCACCAAATTCTTCCCAATCTATCTGGGTGATCCTACTAAGATTATCAAAGCGACTATGGAGGTTTGATTTTATATATCCAAGTCTTCGCTCAACCTGCGAAAATTGACTTTGAGCGGAAGGGTCATTGCGCAAATTAGAGTTTGAAACACCGTCCTCCGCCCAAAGGATCAATTGATCAATCTTTGAGCTAGCTTCAATGTTTATTCTTTCAAAGAATGAAACTGATAGAAATAATTCACCAAACTCTTCTAGATTTTCAATAAGTTTCGGTAAAGATACAGACATGTTTTGAGCCATAATCTCTAATCGGTCTCTTACTTTTAATGGCTCTGTATCTTTAATCAGCTTCAGAAGAGTTTCTGTGTCGCTCACACCAAATTTTTGGTCGGAATATAGATATTGAATAAGTGGACGCGTTATTCTGCTCATCAATGGAAACAAAATAGTTTTCATATTCGATGATAGATTAAAGATATTTTTGTCTAAAACTCTTATTTTCAAAGGGGCTAACGATGTCTTAAGCGTAAAACAATCAAAACTCGGCAGTGAGGTTAGAGATGAAAGTGTTTTCTTGTCGGTATCGCCAACGTCATCACGATCAAAATGCAACATTAATTCTTTTTGAGTTATCAACCCAATGTCTTGCCGCAAAGAATTTGTGAAATCGATTACCGTATCTAAAGCAATATTTTTCCGAAGAGTAGCGGATCTTAAAGTAGAATTTTCCAAATTAAAGGCCGACAATGGCAAGCTAGTGATCGAGTCATGCCCATCTAGGCTTTTCCCACTGCGATGTTCACTATCTGCATTCATACCTACCTCGTTAAAAAGAGCTCTCTCTATCCAAGTGAAGAATTCTGAGATGCTAAAAATGTCAATCTCGGATAATATATTGAATATCAATTGATATCAGCAATAATTATGCCACATTGAGAACGTAGTGCTATGGATGTAACAGGCGGCTCAGAAACAAAAAAAACACCAACGAACTATTCGGACTTCATTATAATAGGTGCTGGTTCTGCGGGCTCTGTATTAGCCAACAGACTGACAGCGAATGGTCGTTTTTCAGTTACCCTCATAGAAGCTGGACGTAATTCTCACGTTTTAAGTTCTATACCTATAAGTTTTGCAAAATTTATAAATAATCCAAACGTAAACTGGCTCTTTTCGTCTGAACCAGATGAAGGCAGCGGCTTCCGAAGTATCGAAATACCGAGAGGAAAAATTTTAGGCGGCTCGAGCTCAATCAACGGCATGGTTTTTGTTAGAGGACAAAGCCAGGATTACGACCATTGGGCGCAGCTTGGAAATAAAGGCTGGAGTTACAAAGACGTCCTCCCGTACTTCAAAAAAATGGAAACCTATAAAGGACCCTATTCATCTTACAGAGGACAAACAGGGCCCTTAATAGTTACCAACCCGATGGAAGATAATGCTTTCTACGCTTCAATGTTCAAAGGTGCAGAGGAGATTGGTATACAGAGAAATCCCGACTACAATGCGGGGCAGCAAGATGGCGTGGGAATGACTCAAGCAACAATTTGGAAAGGAAAACGACAAAGTACGGCAGTTGCCTATCTACAGCCTATAAAAAAAAGAAAAAATTTGCGTATTTTGACTGATACACACGTTAAAAAACTAATCATTCAAAATAACAAATGTGTTGGTGTAGAAACGACGCAAAAAGGTAGAACGGTAATTATGCGGTGCAAATGCGAGGTGATAATAAGTGCTGGCGCTATCAATTCACCTCAATTGTTGGAGCTATCGGGTATAGGACCCGAGAATGTTTTAAAAAAACTCGGCATTGGGGTGAAGTCAGCACTACCAGGAGTAGGAGAGAATCTTCGGGATCATTATGCTCCACGAATGAAATGGACCACGCTGAAGGGGCGTTACACCTACAATGATAGGGCGCGTGGTATTGGTATCGCGCTCGAGATAGCTAAGTATTTTACAACTCGCAGAGGGTTTCTTGCGATGCCTGCGGCCCCGATGCGGGCCTATGTTAGATCGAGAGAGGGACTTGTTGCTCCAGACCTAGGAATATCGGTAAACCCTTTTTTGATCAAACGTGGAGTTTCTCTCGACAAAAGTAGTGGTTTTACAATGGCCGTACACTCCCTTCGCCCAGAAAGCTGCGGAAGCGTTCACATTGCATCATCATGCAGCACTACCCCTCCAAAAATTAAATATAACTTTCTTTCTAAAAAGATAGATAAGGATACTATAGTTTCTGGTATGAAAATTGTGCGGCAATGGGTTAATTCGAAAGCAATGCAAAATATAAGGGGAAACGAGTTAGCTCCTGGTCCAGACGTAATTGGTGACAACGAGTTGCTCGAGTGGGTAAAAGAAACAGCCGAAACGACTTATCATCCAGTCGGGACTTGCAAAATGGGCCAGGATAAAATGTCAGTTGTAAATGAAGAGCTTATTGTCAAGAGCTTTAAAAATCTTCGAGTTGTTGACGCTTCAATAATGCCGACACTCACATCCGGAAACACAAATGCTCCGACAATTATGATCGCCGAAAAAGCATCTGATCTGATCTTATCGAAATGGAGCCGAAATTAGCTCATGCACCCCCTATGTGAGCAGACAACCCGCCATCAACCGGCATAATTAGCCCGGTAATGTAGTTCGCTTCCTCAGAAGCTAAGAACACTGAGGCATTAGCAACATCCCAAGCCGTCCCCATTTTCTTTAACAATGGAACACGACTATTTCGGGCATTACGTACTTCATCTCTGTGTACATTTTGCTCGCGCGCGCGCCTCTCAATAGCCATCGGTGTGTCCATTAACCCAGGTAAAATAGCGTTTGCTCGGATGCCGTAGGATGCATTTTCCATTGCGAGATGGTGCGTCATTGTATTCACAGCACCTTTCCCAGTTTTATAGGTTATACTGTTGTGCGAACAGATAGACGCAATAGAGGAAATATTTATGATACATCCTGAGTTCTGTTTCCGCATTATAGGCAGAACATGCTTACATGTCATAAACATGCCTTTCAAATTCATATCCATCAATTGATCCCACACTTTAACGTCCATTTCAGTCGTTCCTGTGTCTCCCTCCGAGCGGCCGACGTTATTGTGGAGAATATCAATTTTTCCAAAATAATTCATGCAAGCTTTTGCTATAGTTTTGCAGTCATTTTCGTCTGTAATGTCCGCTATTTGAACTTTAGCTGCACCCCCCTTATTTTCGATTAAATCCAGGGTTTCCAGCGCCAACTTTTTATTTTTATCTACAAGTAGAACATGAGCACCCTCTTCAGCAAAGCGAATGGCCGTAGCTCGCCCATTTCCGATTGTTTCCCCAGGTTGTTGGCCTGCTCCAACAACAATAGCTACTTTTTCATTCAACCTCATAACTGAACTCTTTCTTTTTTTCAGTGGTTTACAACTCTTTGTTTTATTTTCATATTAGGTATTAATCTACAACCTACCGTAAATAATGAAAAAAAGCACCGATAGAGCCGCAAAAAAATAATTTTGTAACAAAGCCCGATCACAATGCACAAGTGTATGGGCTTTAGCAATATTCGTGCAATTTTTAAATGTTTTTTAAACGTGCAGAAATATTATTTACGCAAACAAGTGATCGTCAACCTGAAGAGTAAAGTATCAATTGTTTATTAGCTAATTTTGGCACTTAAACAAAAAGTGGATATTAATAAAAATATCTTTCTAACATCCATAAATCAATCAAAAGGCCTAATAGTAGCCCCTTTGCCAGCAGTATGCTCGCCGCGAGATAACCGAGAAGTAAACATCAGAGGCGATTTTTGAGCTTTCTACGCAAGATAGTTAAGCACAAAAAAACAGCCACAAACTCGCGTAGGTGGCCGTTTTGGGGTGAAAAATACAGATCTCCTCTAGCGCTTCGAGAACTGATAACTTCTTCTAGCTTTCGCTTTACCATATTTCTTACGCTCTACAACCCGAGGATCTCTCGTCAAAAAGCCACCCTTTTTGAGAACAGGTCTTAGACCTGGCTCATAATAAGTCAATGCCTTTGAAATTCCATGTCTAACTGCCCCGGCTTGTCCCGAAAGACCTCCCCCAGTAACGGTACATGTGACATCATAAGAATCGTTGCGCTCAGCGGTATCAAAGGGTTGCGCAATCATCATTCGCAAAACGGGTCTAGCAAAGTAAGTTTCTACGTCCCGGCCATTTACTGTGATCTTTCCCGGCCCAGGCTTGATCCATACCCTTGCTATTGCATTTTTTCGCTTACCCGTAGCATACGAACGTCCGTGCTTATCTATAATAGGCTCTCTAGGAACCTCTACGGTTTGCTCTTCCCTCAAAACACTTAGGACCTCTAAACCTGCGTTTGTGTTCTCTTCTTCACTTTTAGTTTCTGTAATATTTTCAGATGACTCGCTAGATTCGTGATTTGTATTCTCTTCTTCAGCCATTTTCACCTCTTATTCTTTGTATTCATTGCGGCGATATCTAGTATTTCTGGTTGCTGCGCTTCGTGCGGATGTTCATTGCCGCCATAAACTCTAAGATTACTCATTTGCTTGCGACCAAGCGGCCCCCGAGTAATCATCCGTTGAACTGCTTTTTTAATAACTCGTTCTGGATGAGCACCGTCTAAAATCTTATCGGCGGTTCGGGACTTTATTCCCCCAGGATAACCGGTATGCCAATAATAAGTTTTTGATGTTCGCTTTGCCCCAGTTAATTTCACCTTCTCTGCATTGATTACGACAATATTGTCACCGCAATCCATGTGAGGGGTAAAGGTGGTTTTGTGTTTACCGCGTAAATATTTTGCCACAATCGTTGCCAATCGGCCCAGAACTAGGCCTTCGGCATCAATCAGCCACCACTTCTTTTCGATATCACTTGGTTTTGCTGAAAACGTTCTCATTGAACTACCCTAATTGTTAAATTTGAGCCCATAATTTGGAACCGTTGTATACATAAGTATGGCAGATAGGTCAAGAAAAAATAATAATATCAACACCTTAAATAAAGGTATTATTATACCTTTATTTAAATAACGTCTTTAACTTTTACTTTACATTTAGCGCTGTTATTTTCTAAATTACGTTTCTATATACTAATTTTATATATCCGTATTGCAGTATAATGTTATTAGTATGATCGTCCAAAGGAAACAGTATCACAGAAATGTTTTAGCTTTTCATCAAATCTTCTTGAAAGTTAGGCGCCGCGATACTTATTAAAGCCCTTCTTCTTTGGCCCAAATCTTTTCCACGCAAATCTACCGCACCGTTCTCAGTTACGATCACATCAACGTCGCTTCTAGCCGTAGTAACAGGACCGCTCAACTTGGAGACAATTCGGCTAAATTTTCCATCCTTGGCTGAACTAGGGAGTGCAATAATTGCGTGCCCACCATCACTTCTGTGTGCAGCCCTTACTAAATCTGGTTGTCCTCCGATAGCACTAACTGGTATCCCGTTCAATTCCTCAGCACCGACCTGTCCCGTGAGATCAACTTCTAATGCAGAATTTATACTCACGAAATTTTTTAGAAGATGCACATCTCCAGAATGAGTATGCCAAGAGGGTCGCAGTTTCAATTTTTTGTTGTTATGGGCAAATTCATAAAGTTTTGTTTTACCGAGTAATATTGCCGTCGTAGAAACACCTCTATCAAAAGGTTTAGTTATATTCGTTACAACGCCCGAATTCATAAGATCTACGAGGAAATCGCTAGCCATCCCGCTATGAAAACCAAGATTCCGCCGATCCATTATGCTTAAAGCTATTGCGTCCGGTATCGACCCCATACCGATTTGTAATATTGCCTCATCATTTATGTATTTTGATACGTTATCGGCAATTTTTGTATCTATGCTAGTAACTTTACTGGGAAGGGCTTGCAGTACTGGACGTGACGTTTCAATTAAAACGTCAAATCTCTCTAATTCGGGATAACCGTCTGAATATACCCAAGGCACTTGATCATTAATCTCACCTATTACGATGCGTGCCTTATCGATAGCAGCTCTAATGTAATCATTTATTACACCGAAGCTATGTTTGCCATTTGGCCCCCGTGGAGACAATAGAACGAACGCCACATCGCATTTCAGTGTTCCTTCTTTTATATATTGGCTTATTAAGCCAAAATGAATGGGTGTAATATTCAGTACGCCCGCATCAGATAACTTCTTCGAATTTCCCATTGGGCCAAAACTGTTAAACGTCAAGAAATCAACATGTTCTGCATCAAAGGTGTCAGATAAGGTTAATCCCAGGAAGACCTCGGTGGGACCTATCGCTTTTCTCTGTTCTACAAGTTTTTCAGTGAGTGTTGTCGGCTCTCCAGTAGCCTGACCACAAAATATACAATCACCGGCTTTGATAAAGTCGGTTAAATCTAAGTTCTGGGGATTGATATATTTCAATAGGTTTTCAAAACGAATTAAGTTGTAAGAATTATTTTACCAGCATAAGACCGCGACAATAAAGCATCCATAGCCTCAGCAGCCTGTGATAATGGAAAAGTCTTTCCTATATGAGGCTTCACACGCCCCTGTCGAAAAAGATCAGCCGCCTCTTGAACAAAACTTGCCCCATACGATGGGTCTCTCTCAGTTTGGGCCCCATACACCACCCCAACAACAGATATATTTTTTACCAAAATCAAATTTGCTGGTATTTGTTGTATTCGACCGGCCGCAAAGCCAATAATCAACATCCTCGCTTCCCAATTAACAGCCCTAATCGCTTGGTCAAAAGCATCACCACCTACTGCGTCATAAACAACATCCGCACCACGATTATCTGTTAAGTCTTTGACACGGTCTCGAATACTTTCAGATTTATAATCAATTGCAAAATCAGCGCCGTGATCGATCGCAACTTTACACTTTTCAATACCCCCTGCAGCTGCAATAACGTTTGCCCCCATTGTTTTACCTAATTCAACCGCTGTTAAACCAACTCCACCAGCTGCTCCGAGAACTAACAAAGTTTCCCCAGCCTGCAAATTTCCTCTATGCTTCAAGGCGAAATTAGAAGTTCCATAAACTGTGGGAAACCCAGCAGCTATTATATCGTCCATTTCGTCCGGGACCGGTACTAACCACTCACTATCTACTAAAACTTCCTCGGCAAATGCCCCTCCCCCTCTCATAAATGCCATCACCCGCTGTCCGACATTCAGCGGCCTATTTACACCTTGACCGATTTCTAAGATCTCACCAGCAACCTCCATGCCCGGTATGAATGGTGGTTCTAGTTTGGATTGATATTTTCCCGCTATTTGAAGCGTATCCGCAAAATTTAACCCCGCGGCTTTTACTTTTATCAGTACATCGTTTGGTCCTGGACGTGGCGAAACTGTATCCACATAAGCTAGATTTTCTGTTCCACCTAACTTATTACAAAAAATTGCTTTCATTTATCGCCACCGTCTCTTTTCTTATAATGCTTTTTGGATAAAAATACTTAGATAATCGTGTAATTTATCGTAAGAGTCCATTTAGGCACTCTCTAAACCACTTGTGTCTTAAAATTTTCTCCAATTAGGAAAATATCATTATGAAAGTTTCGCTGCGTCGCCATAATTCACATATAGCAATCATCACAATAGATAATACTACAAAAATGAACGCGCTGACCAGACAGATGATGCAAGAACTTGGAAAGCTCTGGGATGAATTAGAGGAAGACGATACGAGATGCATTATAATAACCGGGGCCGGAGAGAGAGCTTTCTGTGTAGGTGCTGATATATCAGGTGATCTGTCTGCCACTGAAGATAAAACCATCGCAATTAATCATTCCCTCCTTAAAACAGACACTTACTCCAAACCTATAATTTCTGCAATCAATGGAGACTGTGTTGGAGGTGGAGTAGAATTGATACTTTCTACAGACATTCGGTGCGCAGCCAAAACAGCTCGCTTCGGGTTGCCTGAAGTAAAATGGTCAATTTATCCCTTTGGAGGAGCAACTTCAAAACTTGTAGATCAAATCGGCCACGTGCATGCAATGGATTTACTTTTAACTGGTCGATTAATTTCAGCAGAAGGCGCTCAAAAACTTAACCTAATCAATGTAGCATTGGAGAATGACGACGTTATGAATTGGGCATTGGAGAAAGCTGAAATAATAGCAGCCAATAGTCCATCGGCAATCCAAGCTGTGAAAACACAGGTGACCACATCAATTAGTGAGCGTGTCAAAGCTCAAGAACAATTGGAGCAACTTCTTGGTGATCACGTGCGTTCACAGCCGGATTTCATCGAGGGGACAAAAGCATTTATTGAGAAAAGAAAACCAGTTTATTAAGCCTTAAAAATGACTTCAAATATTCCAAAAAGCAGAACATTAGGGGACCTACTAGACGAGCTTGCAAAAAGTTATCGCGATAACGAGGCAGTAATATGGAAAGATTCCCGACTTACATATTCACAGCTCAAAGAAGAGGTCGATATTTTTGCAAGATCACTATTAAGTCTCGGAATTAAAAGGGGTGAGAACGTTGCCTTAATAGCTTCTAATAGACCTGAATGGTTGATAGCAATGTTTGCTATTGCAAAAATAGGCGCAACCACCGTTGCGATAAGTACTTTTTCTACCCAGCGAGAGTTACATTGGACTTTAAAACACAGTCGATCATCTTGTGTAATTTCGATTTCTTCCCTAAAAAATCACAACTTCATTGAAAACCTTCAAGAACTTTGTCCGGAATATAAAGAATCAAAAGTCGGAAAACTAAGGAGCAAAGCTCTTCCAAGACTTAAAAATATTATAGCCATCGAAGAAAAGAGCATAGGCGCGATTATAAATTGGCACGATTTACGAAAAATGGCTCAGATGACGAAGCTCGAAAATCTGCAAAACGTGCAAGACAAAGTAAAAAGTGGAGACACCTGTTTCATTCTCTACACATCAGGGTCGACAGCGGAGCCTAAAGGCGTGATCCTTGCGCACGGAAACGTTATCACAAATGGCTATCATATAGGAGAGCGCCAAGCCTTGTCAGATAGAGACCGCTTGTGGTTTGCCGTGCCATTATTTTGGTCATTTGGTTCTGCCAACGCCTTACCCGCAGTCATGACGCATGGGGGATGCTTGGTTTTGCAAGAAACCTTCGAACCGAATGAAGCTCTAGAAATAATGGCAGCAGAAAGGTGTACTGTTTTCTATGGAATGATCAATATAGCCCGCGCACTTTTGGAAGCTCCTAGTTATTCATTAGACAAAGTAAAATATATGAGGACTGGACTAACAATAGGACTTCCCGAGGATATAGAATTCATAATTAAAACGTTGGATGCAAAAGAGATTTGTAATGTATACGGTTCTACCGAGACTTACGGGAATGCAGCCGTGTGTCATACAACAGATCCTCTTGAAGTAAGATTAAATAGCCAAGGCCTTCCGTTACCCGGCATGAAAATCCGTGCTGTTGATATTGAGACTAGGACTCCCCTTAAGAAGGGTGTAGTTGGAGAGCTCACGGTGGCCGGTTGTGTAACCTCAGGCTATTTTGGAAATCTAAAACAAACGCAGTCGTCATTTGACAAAGAGGGTTATTTCTTGACTGGAGATCTAGGTTTTGTTGGGGAAGATGGACGAATCTATTATAGAGGTCGTCTAAAGGAGATGATAAAAACAGGAGGCATTAACGTAGCTCCTCTTGAAATAGAGAATATATTGATGCGTTATCCTAAAACAAAACAGGCATTTGTATTTGGAATCCCAGATGCAATTAAAGACGAAAAAATTATCGCAGTTTTAGAGATAAAAGATAAGTTCGAGTTGGATGCAAACGCGTTAAAGAAATACTGCAGAAGGGAGCTGGCATCTTATAAAGTCCCAGAACAATTTATACTACGAACAAATGAACAACTCCCAAGAACATCAACTGGAAAGATAAATAAACCGGAACTAAAGAGCCAAATAATTGAGGAAATGAAAAGCCATGCTAGCAACGACTAACATATTTGTATAAAAACTATTTGAATGATCATGTTGATGCGTCATCAAAGGACGCATAATTTAATTTATATAATCTGGCATACAATCCCTCATTTTTTTGTAACTCCTCGTGGGTTCCTTCTTCTAATATCTCCCCTTTGTTCAAGACTATTATCCTATCGCATCCACGGATTGTAGCCAATCGATGAGCTATAACTAACCCTGTTCGACCTTCGAGCAATACGGCCAACGCCCTTTGAATTTTTAATTCTGTGTAACTATCAATGCTTGCCGTAGCTTCGTCTAATATTAATATTTTTGCATCAGCAACTATCGCACGCGCAAAGCTGATAAGTTGACGCTGACCAAGTGATAAATTAGCCCCTCTTTGTTCTAAAATTGTATCATAACCATTGGGCAATGCTTCTATGAAATCATGCGCACCGACAGCCTTAGACGCTGATACAACGGCATTCAAATCGCTATTCGCTTTTTTATACCGGATGTTTTCCAAAATTGTACCAGTAAAAAGAAATGGTTCTTGTAGTACCATGGCAACATGATCACCCAACGATTGCTGAGTGATGTCGCGAACATCATAGCCGCCTATTGATACACTTCCCTCCCAAACATCATAGAAACGATTAATCAATGCAGTGATGCTAGTTTTTCCAGAACCCGTAGGTCCAACTAACGCTACAGTCTCTCCCGAATTAATTCTAAAATTCAGCTTCTTCAAAATAGGAAGCTCTGGCTCATATCCAAACGTCACATTGGAGAATTCAACCGTACCATCACACTTTTCCATCTTGATTGCGTCTCTCTTGTCAGCGACATCAATTGGTACATCTAGGACTTCTAAAATACGTTGCCCTGAAACCATTGCTCGCTGCATAAAGCTGTACTGAAGGGTTAAGGACCTAATTGGATCAAAAAATCTTTGAACGTAAAAAATAAAAGCAACCATAACGCCTAAATCCAAATTAGACCTCAAAACTTGCTGCCCACCAACAACAATAATAATTGCCATTGCTGTGCCGGTAAGTGTGTCGACTATAGGTACATTTACTTGAGCGAACTTTGCTGCCCTGAGGTGCGCCAGGAGATTTTGTTTTGCTCTCTTGTTATACAATTCTGAGTTAACATCCTCGCGCACCATACCCTGGACCGTCTTAACACCATGAATAGCTTCGGCTAGCGCGCCATTAGCAAGAGAGTTTGCCTCGCGCGCCTTTATAAAAGCGGCCCGCGCTTTGGGGAGCCATATAAATCGAACTATAAATAGGAGAGGAACAATAGATAACGTCAAAAGCGCTAACTCTACATTGAGTACAAAAAGTGCTGTGACTATACCAAAAAGCAAAACCAAATCACCTATGGCAAATACCGAAGTTTCTAAGAATTCTTGAAGAGCATTCACATCTCCTTGGAGACGGGACATTAGTCGACCAACTTCGGTCCGGTCCATGAAAGAAAGTGACACTCTTTGCAAGTGTTCAAACATGTCGCGTCGCAATTTGACCAGTACACCCTCTGCTATCTTACCTACAGTACTCTCCTGATAGTAATTTGATGTGTAGTTTATCAATGCAAGTATGCAAAAAATCATTGCACAAATTTCCAAAACCCCTTCATTAAGTTTGCCCTTAACTAAAGCATTGTCGATTGCGTAAAGAATAACTAAAGGAAATGCTATCTGTGTTGACGTGAATATCAGAACAGAAAGTATTGCCGTTAGAAGCATTGTCGTGTGAGGTTTACAATAAGAGAGAAATCGCCGGATAACGCGGCCATCAAAAGCACGACCAAACATTTCCTCATCCTGGCTAATCTGAGACCCAACAACTGCTTTTGGTGGACTACTTTTTTTTATTACTTCAATCAACGATCACCCCCCTTTTTCAAAGGAACACAATTCGAGCCGGAACGAGTTTGAAGTTGGTACAATTCAAAGTATTTACCCTTTAAAGAGATAAGTTGTTCATGAGAACCCCTCTCTATAATTTCCCCCTTATCAACAAATAAAATTTCTTTTGCGTGCATCAACGAAGTTAACCTGTGCGAAATTATAATTGTGCCTCTAGTATGACTACTTTCATCGAGGTTTTTCCTTATGAGGCGTTCGGTTACAGCATCAATTGAGGCGGTAGAATCGTCAAAGATGATTACCCCTGGCTCGGTAACTAATCCCCTTGCAATCGAGAGCCTCTGGCGCTGCCCACCTGATAAAGATACGCCTCGCTCACCTACCAGTGTCTTGTATTTGAGAGGAAGTTGGTCGATATGTTCATGAAATTGCGCAGCCTGATTTGCACTTAGAACTTTATCATCATCAACCCAAGGGTTTCCGTATGCTGTATTATTTTCGATTGAAGCGGTAAATAGAAAAGAGTCTTGCTGAACTACGCAGACAAAACGCCGCAATGATTCTAATGAGATTCCTCGAATATCCTGGTTATTTATGTAAATTGTTCCGCTATCTACATCATAAAAACGCGGTGCCAGCTGTGCTATAGTTGATTTTCCTGAACCGGGAGGGCCGACAATCCCGAGTGTTTCCCCAGCACCGACTGAAAAATTAATATTCCTTAGCACCTCAACTTTTCTGTTATCTTTAGTAAAACTGAAACTTACGTTTTCAAATTTCAGCGTTCCTTCTCCGATAGTGAGCTCTGGAGCATTTGGCGCATCGTTAACATTCGGCACCCTGTCAATAATTTCAAATAACCTAGAACCGCAAGTGGAAGCTCTAGCAAAAGAGTTTACAAGCATTCCTATTTGCCGCACTGGCATCTGTAGAATTGTCATAAAGGCTAAAAATTCCGCTAATTTCCCCACGCTAATTTCGTCATTAATGACTTTTTGACCCCCAATCCAGAGAACAAATCCTATTGCCAGAAAAAATGAGAAACTCATTACTGTTGTACTTCCAACTCTTACTTTTACCCGGTTTATTGCGGTTTGAAGAATATTCGCTGATGCAATATCGAATTTTTTAAGTTCATATTTCTCAGCAGTAAATGCGCGGACCACCCGAATTCCGTTAAGGTTTTCTTCCATCAATCGTGTAATGACACCCAATCGGTCTTGCATTAATAACCAAAGCCACCGCAATCTTAATCTCGCTACGGAAGACTTCCACGCTACAAAAGGTACAAATGATAACGCTAAAAAAGTAAGCAAAATATCATTGGTAATCATCAAGGCTGTTGCACCTCCAACCAGTACAATCAACATAGCTAAACGAACAACGCCTGTGCTGATAAACATACGGACACCTTCTAAGTCCAGCATCCCTCTCGTAATCAAATCACCTGTGTGGACCTTATCGTGAAAATCAAAAGATAATTTTTGTATTTTATCATAGAACGCAACACGCAATTCATAACCAATACAATGCCCGATGGCCTCGCCGTGGTAGTTTTGGAGCATCGTTAGTAATCCTCTAGCAACACTCAGCGTGACAATCATAAAAGCCGCGAGAAATAGCGCTTCCTCCGCATTGGTGGTTGCAGAATTATTTAATGCTAAGAGACCTTGCGCGTTATCTACAGCATCACCCACGTATCGCGGGATGAATAACTGGAAAATGGATGCGCCAGCAGTAGCCAATATCGCTATCACCATTCTATACCGATGGGCAAAACTCATCTTTATTATTCTTAAAAGGAGTTTCAGCTCTAGCTTGTTCCCTTTAGAGAACTGATCAGCACGAGATGACCTACTCAACCCGTCATGTTCATCAGGGATGCTCTTGTGTGTATCTACCTTTGTCACATTACTTCCTGCTAAGCATTTTAAAAAATTTTAAAACGCCTATTCTTTTGAAACTCACGGACGCTTTTTCCTCCTGCGATAACCTTATCTAGATTATAGCAAAGCTTCTATTTAGCTGTAACTTTTAGACATGCCGTCCGCTGGGTCCGCAAAGGCAGAGTAGGGAGGATATGGATATCGAAGGCCATTTTTTGACAGATGCTTCATTCCTTCTACACCTTTAACGAATTCGTCAGGCGGACAAGCCATTAAAAGCTCATCGTCTGCAACTCCGCCATAACGCCTTTCCGCGTAACACGGTAATGCAAGGCTTGTTTCCCTGGTAGATAAAGCACGTCCCCAACTATCGGCACAAGCACTCTCCCCAGTTAAGGTAAAGTCGTATCGCCTATAATTATGATATTGAAGCCCGTTGATAAATAGGATCATTTGGCCCGGGGAAGCATAAAAAAGGCATATGTCCGGTGGGTCTAAACGTCCAGTCCTTAAAGGAGACGCAGCAAGCCCGGTATATTTACCGGCTTCGACCCTAGGCATTTGCGCTTGATGCTTTGCAGCAGCCTCCTGGTTTCCGAACCAAACACCCGTCATCTTTTGTCCAGAACTTACATCCTCTGGGACGACTTCCAGGCCAATATTCGCTCCACAGCTCGAGCCAGGCCGCAAGTTATTTTGAACAATACCTAGCGTGAAGCCGGCAGTCCTAACTTGGGTGACAAGTTGGCAGGTCGTGAAAAATTTACCATCTGAGGGCGTACGCAGCCCTTTAATTGAGAGCATGTCATCAACATTTTCAAATAATTTCATGCCGAACGGAAAAGTTCGTAATTTTATTAACTCGACTAAATCTTCGGCTGATTTCTTAATACTTTCGGCATCGACATTTACTTCGTTCGACATATGGATTCTCCCTTAAACTAATTCATGCAGCTTGTCGCGCATCCTCTAAAATCATATCTGATGCTTTTTCTGCAATCATTATTGTTGGTGCATTTGTATTTCCCGTTGTGACTGTAGGCATGATCGACGCATCTACCACTCGTAGCCCCTTTATTCCACGCACTCGCAATCTAGGATCAACAACCGCCATTTCATCATCACCCATTCTACAAGTACTAACAGGATGATAAATAATGCTTCCATTGTTCCTTGCAAAATTCTCAAGCTCTTCAGAAGTTTGAATTTGAATACCTGGAGCCGTTTCTTTGCTGCTGTAGCGCTGAAGTGCTGGTTGTGAGAAAATTTCTCGGGTCTGGTGAATACCCGCTAATAGTACTCGTACGTCATCAGGGTCTGATAAATAATTAGGCCGTATTTCTGGCCGAACAAATGGATCAGAAGATACTGCCATTATTGTTCCTCTACTAGCTGGTCTAACGGGGCAAACTGCCACTGTCATGCCATCTTCTTGCTCAAGCTTACCCAGCGTGCGCTCTGAATAACTTGCTGGCGTAAACAATAACTGAAGGTCAGGACTTGATAGTCCTTCTCTACTTCTAGAAAATACCATCGCACTGGTCACGCCAAATGTCAGTGCACCTTTTCCCGAAAATGCCCATGTAGCTATTTCCTTCAATAAATTAGTTCCTCTACTCAAACTATTGATTGATTTGGCATGACGGACTCGATGACTTACTCTAGCCACGTAGTGATCTTGAAGGTTCGCACCTACACCAGGCAAGTGATGGACAACATTAATACCAATATTCATTAAGTGGTCAGACGGCCCTATACCAGATACTTGCAATATATGAGGAGAGTTTACCGCTCCTCCAGATAGAATTACTTCTTTCGCAGCTTTAATAAACTTTTCTTTTCCATGCTTAAAAAATTTAACCCCAACACATTTTTTACCCTCAAAAATTAATTTTGAAACTGTCGCGTTAGTTTCCACACGAAGATTTTGTCTTTTTTTCGCTTGTTTGAGGAATGTTTGAGCAGTTGAGCCACGTAACCGCCCTTTTCTAGTCATTTGAGAGTAACCAACACCCTCTGGTTGTGCTCCGTTAAGATCTTTACTTTTTGTATGCCCCGCCTGAGAGGCCGCCTCAACAAAAGCGTGCGTTAAATCTAAAATTGTTTTGTAATCTTCAACTTCTAAAGGTCCACCTTGTGATCGAAACGCTTCATCGCCACCATTTTTATAATTTTCAGATTTCTTAAAATAAGGTAAAACTTCATCAAACGACCACCCTCTACATCCCATCTGTGCCCATCCATCATAATCTGCAGGATTACCACGAACATACAACATACCATTTATCGAACTAGACCCGCCAAGCACACGCCCGCGGGGCCAATGAATACGCCTGTTGCCGCTGCTTTCCTCTGGCTCAGAGGAATAATTCCAATTGACTTTTGGGTTTGAGATGAGATGAAGAATTCCAGCAGGAATATGGATCATGGGATGAAGATCACTTGGTCCTGCCTCAAGCAGCACAACATCGGCGCCAGACGCACTTAAGCGATCTGCCAAGACGCAGCCAGCTGAACCAGCACCAACAATGATATATTCTGAAGTATCTTCCATCGAATCAGCCTAGAAACTTCTTTGAAATATCTTGAGCAAACCGCTCTATCGACTCAAGGGTTTCCGCTACACTATGTGGTTTTGCTAACTGAAACATGAATATTTCAACGCCAGCCTCACTCAATTCACCAATATCATCTGTGATAGCTTGAGTGCCTCCGGTCATTATATGCCTTTTACCATCCTGAATTGTTTTTCGGTCCTTAACCTCATGGTCCCAATTACTCCAGAAACCCAAGTCAAACTCCTCTGGGTTTCTATTGTATTCAGCAGATAATTGCTTCAAACTCGAGAGTCCCTCTAAGTACTTCGCGGCTGTATTTAGAGGAAAGTTTGGATTCGCTCCAATTGGAAACCATCCATCCCCTAGTCGTACTGCGCGACGCTTAGCCGCGGGGCTTTCGCCACCTATCCATAAAGGTGGATGGGGTTTTTGTACTGGCTTAGGCTCAAACTTGACGTCGCTGAAACTATTATATTTCCCTTCAAAAGTTGGGTTCTCTGCTGTCCAAAGTTCTTTGAAAATAGAAATGTACTCGTCCGTTACCTTACCTCTTTCTCTAAAAGGCTCAGTTCCAATTGCAAGAAATTCTTCTTCCATCCAACCAGCCCCGCAACCAATTGTGACCCTCCCATTCGAAAGCACATCAATTGTAGCGATAGTTTTAGCAGCATGGATTGGGTTCCTGTGAGGAACCACCATTACTGACGATAATATTCTCATATTTTTTGTTATCGCTGCCATGTAAGACATCAAAGTTAATTGTTCTAAACATTCGCCGTCCTCTGGAAACGGAGGTTCTCCAGTATCAGAATATGGATATACTGGATCAATCTCACTTGGTATCACAATGTGATCTGCAACAGAGACGTATCCGAGTCCTAATTCCTCAGCTAATGATAAAACCTGTTTTATAGCCTCTGGCTGAGCAACCGGGCCACGGGTTGGCATTCCAAATCCAAAAATCATTTACTCCCCCCTATCATCAAAGACGTTATAACTCACGCACCAGAGGTATAATCTCTCTCCCAAACCACTCCATTTGCTCTATAGTTTCGCTTAATCCAGGTCGTTGAAAAATACAAATGAGCGTGCCTAATCCGATATCATTAAATTTACTGATGTCTGCAGCAATATCCGACGGGTGCCCTGTGAGGAGCTGTCTATCTCCGTCCTTATTTCGTCTTTCTTTAGAGCTGATAGCTTCTGTATAGAAAAACCCTATATCAAGATCTGTGAAATTTCTGTTTTCCTCATCACATACTATTTTCAAAAGCTCTAAACGTTGGCGTAAATCCTTCGGGTTGCTGATGGTAAATTTTGGATTGTTAGCTGCTGGGAACCAACCATCACCTAACCTTGCAACACGGCGCAACGCAGCCTTGCTTTCCCCCCCCTATCCATATTGGAGGGTGAGGTTTTTGAACAGGTTGCGGTTTAAAAAGGACATCAGCAAATTTTACATAATCACCGTTGTAACTTGGTTTGTCAGAAGTCCACAATTCTTTGAAAACCCTAATGTACTCATCTGTCACTTTCCCTCTTTCTCGAAAAGGCTCCGTTCCGATTGCTTCCATTTCCTCGGACATCCAACCTACGCCGCAACCTAGTATCACTCTCCCTTGAGACAAAACGTCGGCAGTTGCTATTGTTTTTGCAGTCAAAACTGGTTGACGATAGGGAACTACCATGACGGAAGTAAGGAGGCGTATAGTATCCGTATGCCCTGCAATGAATGCCATAGCAGTTAATTGATCGTGACACTC
>CACHDV010000005.1 GCA_902578675.1 uncultured Alphaproteobacteria bacterium | reverse complement strand
AGCCACTCAACTGCTTTATTGACTTCCTCATCATCAGCTCCCGTAATTAAAAACCCTCCGCCAGTAACCTGGAAATTTTCTCTCTTTGTTGACGATGCTGCTAGCCCTTCTTCAATGCGTTTCATGGCAACATTCTCGAGGTATGAGCGAGTACAAAATGGGTGTAATCGCACTCCGTCGCAAATCTCCCCAGCTAACCTAAGCGTGTGGGGTCCAACAGCAGCGATGGTTATAGGTACAGGCCCAAAATGTTCTGATTCGGGAACAAAATTAGGTGTCATCAAGGTAAATGTATAATGCTCACCCCGAAAATCTAACTTTTCACCTAATTCCCAATGCCTCCAAATAGCCCTTAATGATTTTACATACTCTCTCAGCCGAGGAGCTGGCGCCGACCATGGTGTTGAGAAACGTTTTTCGTTGTGAGGCTTAATCTGCGGCCCAATTCCCAACACAAACCTACCTTTTGATGCTTTCTGTAAATCCCAACAGGTATTTGCAACAACCATTGGGGATCTTGGAAATGCAATAGCGACAGCCGTTCCTAAACTTATTTTTTTTGTGCTAACTGCAGCCACAGCAAGCGGCAGAAAAGGCTCGTACCTGTTCTCCATTGTTGCCAACATATCGAAACCCACATTCTCGGCAGCCAGGGCAGCAGAAGGGACACAGTTAAGGTTTTCCTGCGGAAGCGTGGTCATTACTTGCATCTTTGTTACCTCTATTTTCTAGGGAGGAGTTGGTTTAAAGATTTCATTGCCTATTAATTATACTCAGCAGCTTATACTCTAACACACACCATACGGAACAATCTGGACTTGAGCGCCTATAGGATGCAGACATTTCTAGCCCCAAAAATAAAAAGAGAACAGAGAGAAACACAAATAAACAAATACAAGACACAATAAAGCGCAAGAGAGTTTTCTTCAAAACTAATTATCGTAAATAATAGGAAAAAATTGCGAACCTAAACGACTTTAAAACGTTTTCTTTTCAACGAGCGTTCTTAGTTTTTTAATTAAAAATTTGAAACCGATACATCGGTGTCACCAAAAAACATTTTCTCTACTACTAATTTCCGTAACTTCACCATCACGACAGGTCAATAATATATCTATAAACTGGCCGAACAAACCAGATGTCACAACTCCAGGAACTTCCGATAATTTAGAGTCCAAGGCAGAGGTATTCTCTTCATCTTTTATGAGACAGTCATAAATTACATTGTTTGAGTCTGTTTTGAATATATTGCCCGTAGCCTCTTTTCGAAGTCGAATACTCTTGAAAAATGGCTCAATCGCAGCTGCACTCCACCCATGCCCATAATCTATAATTTCTACGGGCAGAGGGAAAGCACCTAACCGAGCGACTTGCTTACTTTCATCTGCCAAATAAATACGCTTTCTAGCTCTGTAGGCTACTATTTTTTCCCAAAGTAATGCACCTCCACCACCTTTTATCATTGAAAGGTTTCTATCCACCTCATCTGCACCATCTATGCAGATATCTAGCTCTAAATATTTATCAGGAGCCACAACGTTCATGCGATTATCTCGAGCTTTCTTGGCACTGATTTTAGAAGTAGCAACGATTTTAAGACTGCTGAACAGGCTTTCAAACTTACTCAGCTCCGAAATAAATATGTCAATTGTCGATCCAGTACCCAACCCCAGAACCATGCCTTTTTCCAAGTATTTGATCGCAGCCTTCGCCAGTAGGGATTTTTGTTTGTCTTGATCTCTCTGATACATAACTCACCACAAAAGTTTTAATTAATTATATCAAAATGAAGTCTCAATATTTCAGTATTTAACAGACAAACACGATTTGGTGATCGAGCCTAAATCACCGTAGCTCTTCTTCTATAATTTTAATTTGCAACGCGAGATACTTAGAATAAATCCTGCACTGGGCTAAACTCCCTGCCATAAACCATAACCCTTTTTGCGGAGTAGCTTTCCACATATTCGCCATTTCCCCATCTTCACCTATGCCCCATATTTTGCCAACCTTCTTAGCAACTTTATCACCTAATAGTCGCGAGACTAATTCTGTTTGACTGTAATAACCAGTTGCTAAGACTAACAAATCAATCTTCTCAACATTTCCATTTTTCATCAAAATTCCGGTATCAACAAACCTTTGAATATCGTCAAACTGAATCAATTGAATTTTTCCATCAATTATGAGTTGAGAGCAACCAGCATCAAGATAATATCCGCCACCTCGCCTTCTATATTTCATCTGATGACCGGTGAAATCTTCTCCCAAATCATATTTAAAACCTCGTGTTTTTAACCCTGCAATGAGTTCCTTATCAAATTCCGCCATTTTTTTAACGGCTAGCTGATATCCCTCTACAATCAATGGGTAGGTAGCGGCTGAAGCTATCAGATCACTATCTTCTAGCGATGCACCCTCATCATAAAGCGCATAGTTAAGCTTGGCACTAGGGTCTATGCTAACAACTGTAGACGAACCACGTTGGATCATACTGGTATGGACACCATTGCTATGTAAATCCTGAGCGACGTCGTGCCCGCTATTCCCGGTACCCAGAACTGCCGCTCGTTTACCCGTCCACTCCGCACCATTTGAAAAACCCTCGGAGTGCAATACTTCCCCTCTAAAGTCACACAAACCGTCTAACTTTGGCTTGTAGGGAATACCGCTAACGCCATTTGCAAAAATAATATGTTTGGGTTTCAGAATTCTCTCAGAATTATTATTTTGCCTAACAGTTGCGACCCAGTGATTTAAGCGACCATCATAATTGGCATTGATAAGTTCGGTTCCGGTCCAAAAATTGACTTGCATAACCTCTGCATACAACTCAAACCAGTTTGCCAGCATATCTTTTGGAATATATTTGGGCCAAGTGGGAGGAAACGGTAGATAGGGTAAATGATTAACATGGATCTGGTTGTGCAAGGCCAGAGAATGGTAACGCTTTCGCCAATTATCGCCAATTCGGTCGTGTTTATCTATCACAAGAGTTTCTATTTCTAACTGACCGAGCCTCGCAGCCACCGCCAATCCGGCTTGTCCACCACCAACCACTAAAACAGCCGGCTCTCTATCAGAAAATTTTATGGACTCTTGCCTTTGATCTAACCAATTGGAGCCACCGAAATTCCTAGAATAGGCTTCTCCAGATGGACGATTTAGTCCTACTTTTTCTGGAAAACCCCTAAGTTCTGAAAGAGTAGTTAAAAATGTCCAAGCGGTTTTTTGACTGTTCTCAGGCACACGGACGACGCCCTCGCCTCTGCCCAATTTAGTTTCAAAGGCAAAGATAGCTTCAATGACGGGTCTACCCAATCTATTCACCAATCGGGGTTGTGCATGCTTATCTATGATCCGAAAAGAATGCGCTTGAGCTATTTTCTGAAATGAATTGAGGCCAAGACTGATTTCTTTAGCGCCCCCATATGGCGAAATCGTGCCAGTAAATGCCAAGAGATCCCGCCAATGACCCTCTGAATGAAAGCAATCCTCAAGGTCGTTGGACTTTCCAGATTGTAAAACCTTCTCAAAATGAGACAGCCAATCCTGAGCGATCTTCAAACATTGATCTTTGTGCATTTTGGTTTCTCTGAACTTTTCGATAGGATATTGAAAATATTATGCAACTTAGCACAAGGTAGAAACAAGAGATAAAACGTATTGTTTCGATTGACCATAATTCTGCAGCGACCTAATCTTTATTGAATAACATTTGAGGAGGATTTTTCTTGGATACCCATTTGTTTGTTGGCCTTGCAGGATACGTAGGACGACCTGAGGAAAAAGGAGCCGTAGGTGTCTTTCGTAAATCAATAACTGAAGGCACTTGGCAACATGTTCTTGATTTCAGAGATGCTCATGTAGTTTATGTTCATCCGAATTCTGCAAACTATATTTTCGCGGGCACCGATGACGGTATTTGGAGAAGCACTGATAAGGGGTTAACGTTCGAGAAAGCTAACTTGCCTAGAGATGGTATTGGAATCTGGAGCTTTTTAACATCGGAAGACGATCCCGATGTTATGTTTGCCGGCGGATCACCGATAGAAATATTCAAGTCTATCGATAGAGGTAAAAATTGGACTAGTCTCGCCGTTCCTATTCTTGAAGAGCGCTGTTCAGGCCCTTTTTCTCCTAGAGTCATGCGAATGGTTCAAAAACCGGGGAAGCCCGATGAAATTTTTGCTGCCATGGAGATTGCCGGGGCCCTTAAAACAGTAAACGGTGGGAAAACTTGGAAAGATGTGTCTGATGACCTAGTCCAACTTTCATCGCTCCCCCATCTGCAGAGCTCTATAGTCCAGAAAGAGACCTTAGCGGAAGGGATGCTTGATGCCCATGCGATAACTATTTGCCCCAGCCAACCCGATGAAATTTTTCTTGCCCTAAGAATGGGTGTATTCAAATCGTCAAACGGCGGCAGCACATGGGAAGATATCGAAATAGGTCGATTTTCCCCGACAACATATGGAAGAGATATTAAGGTCTCACCGTCAGATCCTAGTACAATGTACGTAGCTCTATCTGTTGCAGCAGCAAGTCATGAGGGAGGGATCTATAGAAGCACTGATTGTGGAAAATCATGGAGCAGATTTGATAAGGTAAAGGTCAACGGGACAATTATGTCAATTGCTCTGAACGCATCCAATTCTGATCAAGTTTTCATTGGAGCCCGCTATAATGGAGAAATTTTTGGTACATTAAACGGCGGTGAAACCTGGCAAGAAATGTCGCTCCCCGGTAAGGTAAAGGATATTTATTCATTAGCTTGCGGATGAAAAATTATTTAACTGCCATGCGCCGGAAAGTTTCAATGTTAAAGGGGCGATAGTTAATGAGTGAACTATTAAATAATCTATCAACCGAAGTAATAGAGGAGGTTACAGAAGCTTTTCTGAATGCTCGTCGAGCCGGAGCTTCTAAGCTTGCCGCATATATGATTGCGCGGGCCATTTTTAGGAAACATTACCCGGACGACCCAATCGATCGCCCCATTATTTTTGCAATGGTAGAAGCAGCTGAGCACCAATTGGAAGATGATACTGAAGATTGACTTGAAGTAAAAAGACAGATCGAGAGAGGCACGATCAAAAAACACTCCCGCAATTTTTTTAAATTACAACCTTTAAATTATTTTTAAAACTCACGAAGGTATCTTCTCAAATGTTTCAACCTTTAATTGGAAAAACAGTCATTGACTTGACACAAGTGTTGGCTGGCCCGTACGCAACATATCAATTAGCTCTCTTAGGGGCTGACGTACTTAAGATAGAAGACCCTGATGGTGGCGACTGGACGAGAGAAGGTAAGGCTCCAGATGGTCTTGAAAATCAAAACATGGGGACAGCCTACCTAACACAGAATGCAAATAAAAAATCTATAACCCTGAACTTAAAGTCCCGCAGAGATATCGAGAAACTGAAAAAACTGGTCGAGGATGCCGACGTTTTTGTCGAAAACTTTCGGCCAGGCACTGCCGCTCGTCTGGGGTTGTCATACGATAATATTAAAAAGATACGACGCAATATCGTATACTGTTCTATTTCAGGATTTGGGCAAGATGGTCCTATTAGCAACCGCCCGGCCTATGATCATATTGTCCAGGGAATGTGCGGTATAATGCGCCTCACGGGCACAAATGAAACAGAACCAAATAAAGTTGGGGCACCTTATGTTGACTACGCAACCGGTTTAAATGGTGCCTTTGCTATTGTGTCCGCACTGCATGAAGTTAATCGCACGGGGAAAAGCGTCAAATTAGATGTGGCAATGCTGGATACGTCATTATTGCTAATGTCTTCTCTTGTAACAGATCACCTAAACACGGGCTGGATACCAACGCCATCTGGGAATGAGGCTTGGAGTCAAAGTCCGTCGTCGGGTGCTTTTGAAACTCAGTCAGATCTTTTGATGATCGCAGCAAATAATGAGAGACAATTCGAACGCTTCTGCACTGCCATTAATCGCGGAGATCTGCTGAAAGACAAAAGGTTCCAACATTCAAAAGATAGAAAAAACAACAAGGATGAGCTGCGCCATTTAGTTGAGGGGATAGTCAAAACTAAAACCGCTGAATACTGGGAAGAAAAATTCAATGAAGAGGGAGTTCCGGCAACAAAAGTCAGAAAACTGGACGAAGTATTAAGCGAACAGCAAGTTGAAAAAAGAGGCATAACCCATAAACTCAGAATACCTGGCACACGAGATTCACTTCATGTGCCTACTTTGGGATTTAAAGTTGATGATGAAATTATTGCACCCAAGGAACCACCGCCAAGGTTAGGTCAAGACAACGATCATATAATCGAAGAGGAATGAAAGCCACTCACTGCGACACGTTTTTCAAACACGATTTGCTTTTTAGATAGAAAGATAATTCAAATGAAGGAAGGAAAATTCAGGTCAACTCTTAATGAAACATTACCACCCGAGGGTCTCTCCATGCCCTTGGAAGCCCTTTGGTGGCAACATCAGGGTAATTGGGAACGTGCTCACTCACTAGCCCAGAGTTGTTCTAACAAAGATGCTGCATGGGTGCATGCGTTACTTCATCGGGAAGAGGGTGATCTTTCAAATGCTAACTACTGGTACAAACGGGCCAACCGCGAGCCCTATTCCGGAGCAATAAAAGACGAGTGGCGATACATAGTAAAGGCGTTATGCCGTTGAAAAAGAACGAGTATGACGCTCGTTTTATTTTATGACTTCCGCTGATGTACTTCGATCACTGTACCATCAGGATCATAAAAAAATATCTGGTGCCATCCAGCAACAGCTCTTTCTCCCCAGTCGGAGTAAGCTACTCCCTTAGATTCAAGATGTTTTTTGAAAGCATCTAGATCATCCGTTCGATATGCTATGTGCCCCCTGGCAAGAGGGTTAACAATTTGGCCCGTATTAAATCCAGCTTGAATATCCCGCTGTGCCAAGTGAGTTTGAATTTTTCCATCCGAAACAAATGCAACGTCCCCCGAATAACCCTTGTTTTTTTCTAATACCGGGAGATCATCCTTTGCCCGCCCTAGCCCAAGCACATCTCTGTAGAACTCATCCATCTTTTCAACATTATCAGTCGATAGATTAATATGATGAAGCGTTAGATTCATTAAATTTCTCCCTCACCCCGCTTTAACGTCGTTTTTTACTACTATAGTGTTTAGGCCAAATCAGCATATCTTTATTATACTATATAATCTTTTACTCAAAAACGTTTTATACTTGTCTTTAATAATACTGAGTAATATATGACTGACTAGTTTCGCGCCGATTTGAATTCCAGATTGCGGGCGCAGAAAAATTCAGCTAAAGCGGCGGACATTATTCGCCCAAACCATAGGAAACGAAAATGTCTCTATATAACCGTATCTTCGACTCAACCAAACGCGGAAATATCCTAATTTTAGACGGTGGGACCGGAACGGAACTCGAGAAACGAGGTGTTCCAATGGATCCTGGTGCCTGGTGTGGGCTCGCTGCGCTCGAACACGCAGACACACTGAAACGTATACACCTCGACTATATTTTCTCGGGTGCAGATATCATTACTACAAATACATACAGCTCTTCTCGTCACATGTTGGAGCTATCTGGCTTAGGTGAAAAGTTTGTCGAAATTAATAAAAAAGCTGTCGAAGCAGCGCATAGTGCTAAAGAACTAAGCGGCAAACCTAATGTTCTAATAGCCGGCTCACTGTCCCATCGTGGAATGATTTCTAAAGGCACAGCCACACCGGATCAAAACGTTGTCATTCCGTTAAAAAAATTTGAAGAGAGCTTAACTGAATTAGCGGTTTTTCTAAAAGAAGAAGGTTGCGATCTGATTATTTTAGAAATGATGTATGACCCAAAAAAAATTGAATCCACGCGTATGGCTGCTGAAAAAGCGGGTCTACCAGTTTGGGCAGGTTTTTCAGCACGCCAAGATAACAGCGGTCGACTTTTAAGCTTCTTACCGGATGAAGAGCTACCACTTATGGATATTTTTAGCATCCTTTCTCATTACAAACCTGACGCCGCCGGCATTATGCATACCCCATCAAACACAATAAGCGACTCTTTAAAGGAATTAAAAAAAGCCTTTTCGGGCACCACATTTGCGTATCCAGATTCCGGATATTTCAAATCACCCAATTGGCAGTTCGAAAAAATAATTTCCGAAAAGGCTTTGCAGGAGTTTGCCTGTGATTGGATAAGAGAGGGTGCAAAAATAATAGGTGGTTGCTGCGGCCTGTCGCCTTCGCATATACAAGCGCTGGCTAGAGTTAAACAAAACTTAGCAGAGTCATAATAGATCTCTCCATTAATCGTTGTTTAAAATCCTATTATTCAAACGCAAAAAAATAAAGGTAGGAAACAATTAAGGCAGGGATTGCCGAGTAAAGTGTGGCAACAATTGCAACCTTTGGTGCAATTGCTATTGCCGGGAACAAAGCATCCCCATCATTACTGAGCGCATTGCCAATCTGTGCCGATAATGGCAAATAGCCTGCAATAAAGAGGGTGGTGACAAGAACCTGCGGTCCACATCCAGGTAAAAACCCAATTAAAACTGAAATTAGAGGAACTATTGCTGCCCACCCAGCAAAAATGCCTTCGATGTTTATATCAAAAAAGTATATCGGCAACTCGAATGCAAGATATGCAAAAATTACCCAAAGGGTAACGAAATTTGTTTCTCTGATTGTTCTGCGGAGAATTGTCTTTTGTTTTGAATGATTACTATCACCTAACAGACCCAATTTTGGTGCTACTTGCATAACTATTGCCAAAAGCCCGCCCATAACCCCTATCGTCGTTGCTGGTTTACTGAGAACTTGCGTTGAGAAAATTTTATCGACATCAACTTGAAACGCCACGAGAAAAGCTAAAACTAGACCCGGAGCAAGAAGCAAAAACCACAAGCGATCCAAAAAAGGGCTCGATGCATCTTTTCCCACAGTCTTAAGACGCGCAGTCTTCAGGTTATGATCATATAGGAAATCAAACGCATGAAGTTTATTAACTATCCAACCAGTCAGTGTGCCTATCACAAAACCAAGACCAATCATCGATAGGCCTGTTAAGGGCAGCTGAGCGATTAAAAGGAACGCCGCATCGCCCATTGTAGCAGTTAGGACGGCTACAACGGCTCCAAAGCTAAGCCTTCCAGACACATATTGGGTCATTACAATCACAGCCCCACCACATCCTGGAAGCGCACCTAGACCGGCAGCAATAGGAACCTGCCAGAATGTCGCCTCTTGCAATAAAGCCGCTGCATCGGCCTTAAAAAGCCTCTCAATCCCATAGTAAAGTAGGAATGTAGCAGCCACAAACGCACTTACCTGTAAATACGCGTCGGAGATTGCTGTAAAGAAAACGTCAGCCAAGTCGCCACTTATAGCCTCAACCGCCCAGCCACCTACTAGAACAGGGATACAAATCAAGAATATTTGAAAAGGCGCAGAAACACGGTCAAATATAGCGGGTTTGGTTTCTCTGGGGTCCATTGTGCGTGTTGATAGTTGTTCTGTTCACATCAGGAAAAGTTAGTATCACCTAACTTATAATGCAAGGCCTAATTTGATATAATCTAAATTTGATTTTTTTCAATTGGCACCTAGGAATCTAGATGATTTTTTCAACGCAAACGAATTGGGCGATTAAATTAATAATACAAAAATTAATAAATACTCACCGGCATAGAATTAAAACCTCTGAAGCGTGCGAGGCCCATACTGACCGCTGGACCAGAAGACAAGATTTTTGGAAAGCGTCTGACCAACTTTCCAATAGCAATTTGACCTTCCATACGAGCTAGTGTTGCCCCCAAGCAGACATGGTGCCCCATTGCAAATGCAACATGTCTATTGGGTTTTCGAGCAATGTCAGTTCTGTCTGGTTCAGGGAATTCTTTTGGATCTCTATTTGCCCCCGCAATTGATAGATGAAGATAAGTGCCTGCGGGTAATTTTTTTCCACCCAGCTCTATATCAGCAGTTGTAACGCGATTTCCTATTTGAAGGGGGCTCTGACTCCGCAAGCTCTCTTCGATTGCTGTATCTATGAGCTCTGGGTGCGCAATCAAGCGATTTAACTGATCGGGCGCTTGAAATAACATATGCATCGAGTTAGCAACTAGGCTAGTAGTGGTTTCATGGCCTGCATTCAAAAGAAATATGCAGTTTTGAATTAGTTCCTGCGTTGTCAATTTCCGACCTTCTACTTCTCCAACGATAAGAGACATCAGTATTTCTCCATCACTAGATGCCGCTGTTTTTTTTCTGCGATGATCAATTATATCTTCCAGCATTTCCCCAAAGTCACTTACTGAGGTATTTCCTGCGTCTAACGCCTTCTGAGACACCACAGGATCTAATGCCCCAAGAATATTGAGTGAATATTGCCGGAGCAGATGACGGTGTTCTTCTGGTATGCCAAGCATAAATGATATTATTTCCGTTGGGAGGGCCATAGCATATTCGGAAACTAGATCAAACGTTCTCAGGTCGCTCAGTCGGTCCAGTAAGCCATCAACAATTTTTTCGATAAGCGGCTCCATGCTCCGAAGTTTTCTCGGTGTGAAGCCAGATGATAAAAGCTTTCTTACAACAGTGTGGTAGGGAGGATCATTGAAGATAAGGCTGGTTGTGTGATGCGTGTAAAGGGGGCTTTCGCCAAATTTTTCTTTAAATGCTACTTTTTTATCTGAACTCATCGCCGGGTGTCTATAAGCCGTCATCACATCGTCGTAACGAGTTAAAAAAAGAGAGCCGTCGGCATTTTGGTGCAATGGACTATGATTTCTCAAAGCGCGACAAGTTGGAAAAGGATTTGTAATAAATTCTTTATCAATTAAATTGAGGTCGAAATTTCTAACCAATTCAATTTCATTCTTATTTTGTTCAGACATTGATGCCGCCATATTAGAATTTACAATAACAGTTTAAAATCACTAGCTGCATTTTACTATGCTAAATAAAATATCCCTAAGTTTGTCAGAAAAGGTAATAATGTCTATGTTGGCAATAGTATAAATCTACTACGGGTGTTCATAAGTTGTTTGATTTTTATTCAGATACCAAAACAAAACCTTCAAAAGCCATGCTTCACTCGATATTAAATCGCGACTTCGGTGATGAACAGAAAGATGAAGATTTCACAACACTAGAGCTATGCTCTCGTGTTGCAAATTTACTTGGAAAAGAGAAAGCTGTGTTTCTTCCATCTGGAACAATGTGCAATGAAATCGCAATCAATATACACACTAACCCAGGCGACGAACTTATTTGTGAGAGTTCTAGTCACATAATTAATTTTGAGACCGGAGGGCCTTCAGCGATTAGTAGCGTGATGATAAACGCTATAAAGGGTAAAAATGGCATGTTTGAGGCCGAGCAGCTATTAGCAGCAATTCGCAAACCATCAAGATATGCCCCAATCAGTTCCCTTGTTTGTGTTGAACAAACCGCAAATATGGCTGGAGGCACCATTTGGGAGTTGGAAAAGCTGAACGCTGTAGCTATCGAGGCCAAAAAATACAATCTGAATACTCACATGGATGGCGCACGTCTCCTGAACGCCTGTATTAAAACTGGTGTTGACGCAGAAACTTATTCAGAAAATTTTGATAGCGTCTGGCTAGATTTTTCAAAAGGTCTTGGAGCCCCCGTAGGCGCTGTGCTTGCCGGCTCTGAAGAATTTATAAACAAATCATGGCGGGTTAAACAACGATTAGGCGGCGCAATGCGTCAATCGGGTGTTCTAGCCGCAATGTGTCTCTATGCTTTGGACAATAATATTTCGAGACTATCAAATGATCATGAAGTAGCCTCTTTCTTAGGATCAGAACTAGAGAAATTAGAAACTGTAGAGCAAATTCTCCCCATAGAGACAAATATCGTGATATTCGACCTATCTGATGAAACGATTTCTGCACCGGATCTAGTTCAAAAGATGCGAGAGCAAGGTTTTCAAATAGGCGCATTTGGTGAAAGGCGAATAAGGATTGTCACGCATCTAGACGTTGATATGGCTGCGGGCATAAAGTTAGTTGAGGCTCTTAAAATTTATTTAAAATGATCCCATTATTTGTAATTTGCAAAAAAGACCATATTCCGTTTGCAGTTTGAAAATTTGCGCACTTGTTAAACTTTATCCCGATACTACATAGTTGTGATGGCTTCAGATCAAACTTCCATTCATTGGTTTCGGCAAGATTTAAGAACTGCTGACAACCCCGCACTACTATCGGCGGCGGGTAACGGGCGCGTTATACCGGTTTTTATCCTAGATGACCTAATCCCAGACGAATTTCAAATAGGCGGCGCTTGCAAGGTCTGGCTTCACCACTCACTCGATAGTCTTAATAAAAGTTTAAACGGGCACCTCAGATGTTTCCGAGGTGATCCCGAAGCCATACTAGAAAACCTGTGCAAGAAATATCATGTCAAACATATTACATGGAACAGGGTTTATGATCCCTGGAGGATTGAACAGGATACAAAATTAAAGGCAAAGCTCCATTCAGTTGGCATTAAGGTTCAAAGCTTTAATGGCAGTCTTCTTTGGGAACCCTGGGAGACATTAAAGGCCGACGGAACTCCATATAGAGTGTTTACACCGTTCTACAAAAATGGGTGCCTAAATGCAAATGTTCCTAGAACGCCACTCAAAACTTCAGAAATCTACTATCATAATGAAAAAATAGACCCAAATAATCTAAACGATCTTGGCTTGTTAGATAATCAACCTTGGGAAACTGATCTAATTTCGAAATGGCGCGTTGGTGAGAGTGGGGCGTCAGCGAAGCTTAAAACTTTTTTGAGCGAGGGAATTAAAAACTACAAAGATGGGAGAAACTTCCCCGCACAACAGAGTGTTTCAGGACTTTCACCCCACTTACGTTGGGGTGAAATTTCAATAAACACAGTCTGGCATTCTACAAAAGACCAAATTAAAGAACATCCTCAACTTGGTGAAAACGCCAATCATTTTCTGACAGAGTTAGGTTGGCGTGAATTTTCGTATTCTCTACTATATCACTTCCCCTTTCTGCCCACAGAGAATTTAAACCCGCGCTTTGGAAAGTTTCCATGGGTCAAAGATCAAGTTGGATTAAAAGCCTGGAAAAGTGGGCGCACCGGCGTTCCTATAGTCGATGCTGGAATGCGACAGTTGTGGAAGACTGGTTATATGCATAATAGACTGAGGATGATTGTGGGGTCCTTCCTTGTCAAAAACCTTCGCATACACTGGCACGACGGCCAGGCTTGGTTTTGGGATACACTTTTCGACGCAGACTTAGCCAACAATAGCTCGGGTTGGCAGTGGATAGCCGGATGTGGTGCCGATGCAGCTCCATATTTCCGTATTTTCAATCCAGTAACACAAGGCCTGAAATTTGACCCGGACGGATCATTCATCAGACAATTTGTGCCAGAGCTGGAACACGTCCCCACAAAATATATCTTTGCCCCCTGGAACGCACCTCAAGATATTCTCGCAACGTCCGGTGTGGTTTTAGGGGAGACCTATCCCAACCCAATTGTAGATTTAAAAATATCACGTGAAAAAGCTCTCGAAGCCTTTGCTACCTTGAAAGCCTGAGATGAAAGACACCCGCCGCACAATTAGGCTAATACTTGGCGATCAGCTTAATAAAAGTATAGCTACACTAAAGGATGCTGATCCAGCCTCCGACATTATCTTAATGACAGAGGTTATCGAAGAAGTCACTTACGTAAAGCACCACAAACTTAAAATTGCCTTTTTATTTTCTGCGATGCGGCATTTCGCGAAATCACTTATAGAAGATGGATTTGATGTTGCTTATACGAAGCTCGATGATCCTCTAAATAAAGGAAGTTTTATTGATGAAATACAGAGGGCAATCGGTTTTTATGATGCTGAAAAAATCGTCGTAACGTCCCCCGGAGAGTATCGTCTGCTCGAAAATTTTGAAACTTGGGAAAAGCTGTTCGGCGTTCCTGTTATCATATTAGAAGATGATCGTTTTTTGTGTTCAACGCCAAATTTTCTTAATTGGGCAAATAGTAGAAATAATTTACGCATGGATGCCTTCTATCAATACATGCGAAAAGAACACAACATTTTAATGGAGGCTGGTAAACCAATCGGCGGTAAATGGAGTTTCGATGCAGAGAATAGAGAAAAACCAGACCCCAGCTTGAGTACGCCTATCCCAAAATCGTTCGTTCCTGATGAAATCACAAATGATGTGATCGAGTTAGTTAGAAGACATTGTCATGACCACTTCGGCTGTTTGAACAATTTTAATCTTGCGGTTGAGCGCAGCCAGGCCCTTGAGGTTCTGAAGGCATTTATTGATGAACGCCTCCCTTCGTTTGGTCGATTTCAAGATGCTATGATCGAAAATGAGCCGTTTATGTATCATAGCCTTATAAGTCTCTATTTGAACTGCGGACTTTTAACCCCGCTGGAGATCATAAGGGCGGCAGAAGACGCCTTGCACGAATGCGCAGCACCTCTCAACTCAGTTGAAGGCTTTATTAGACAAATACTTGGATGGAGAGAGTTTATAAGAGGGGTTTACTGGTTAAATATGCCCCAATACAAGGAACTTAATTATTTTGGTGCTAACAAGGCATTGCCTAGTTTTTATTGGACTGGCGAAACCAAAATGAAATGCATGGCCCAGTCGGTGGAGCAAACACGAAAATATGGCTACGCTCACCATATCCAGAGGTTAATGGTACTAGGCAACTTCGCGCTTCTTACAGGTATTGCCCCGCAGGCAGTCAACGACTGGTTCTTGACCGTTTACACAGATGCCTACGAGTGGGTTGAGTTACCCAATGTCTCTGGCATGGCCCTTTTTGCGGATGGCGGCGTATTTGCTACCAAGCCATATGCCGCTAGTGGAGCATATATAAACAGGATGTCGAATTATTGTAAGACATGTCACTACAAAGTTGCAGAAAAAACTGGGAGTGACGCTTGCCCATTTAATTATCTCTACTGGCATTTTATAAAAAGAAACAGGCCGCTCCTTGAAGAGAATATAAGAATGAAAATGCCCTACAGGACGCTAGACAAAATGTCGGCAGAAAAACTTGATGCCATTGATTTGGATTCGAAGTTATTTTTGAGCAAACTTACTTGACTTGAAGTAATCCAGATGACACTGGACTCTTCTTGGATCACTCATTTCCAATTTATACATGCGTCGGATACGACTGCGACTACCCAAGTTTAAAATCAGGCCAGGTATCAGACAGTCTATAACCCTCCGGCCATGGGTCGTCAGGGTCTAAGTAGTATTGATGTGTTCCGGTCACCCAAGCTCGACCGCTCACTTCAGGGATAATGCCCTTAATATTGCCAACATTTGTATGACCAATAATTCGACCGGAAAACTTCGAATCAATAATTGAAGCAACCTCAAGAATGTCTTCTTGATGCATTTCTCCTCGAGCACACAGCAATGCCATCCTGGCACATAAGGCAGTCCCTGTAGGTGATCTATCTATTTTTCCTGGTTGGATAGCTACTGCAGCGCGGGAACTTAGCCGCTTACCATCTCTATCTAATGGGCCTGCAAAAAGGCAAAAAGAAAATTTAGTCCAATTATTATTTTGCGGATGCTGAAATGTTAACTGTTCGTTCGCGGCGTTAGTAATTTGTATACCGATTTGAGCTAAATGCTTTGCCTCTCGAGAAACTAGTTTAAAATTCAGATCTTCGGCATTTACGATGACGAACGTATCCCCTCCGTAGGCAGTGTCAACACGCAAACTTCCAATTCCTGGGACCGTTAACGTTTGATCTAAGGCTCCAACGAAAGCGGGAACATTTTGTATAGATACGCGCCGCGCTTTTCCATTATCGCACTCAGCTTTAACTTTTACCAAACCGGCAGGCGCCTCTAAAATTATTTCTGTTTCTGGTTCTTGCATAGGAATTATACCAGTATCCAATAGAACCGTAGCAACACAAATAGCATTTGATCCTGACATCGGTGGAGTTGCCTCTGGCTCCATAATTATCCAACCCATCTGCGCTTTAGGGTTAATGGCTGGAACTAGAAGGTTTACGTGTCTAAAGACCCCACCTCTTGGTTCATTAAGTATAAAGTTACGTAAAGTGTTATCTTTTTCGATCCATGTACGTTGCTCCCAAAGAGTTTCGCCCGGTGGTGGTGCAACTCCGCCAACTATTACGTCACCAACTTCGCCTTCTGCATGGCACGACACAACATGGATTACTTTCGAACTTCTCATTATCTGCTGCGTCCTCCGGAAAATATCCGACATTAAGCGATCTTATTTGTTCAAAAATTTCATTTACCTATAATATTAGTTTTGTTCTACCCCATAAACTGACAGTAGCGATTTCATCCGCGATACAGCAATATCTGGTTGAGCCAACAAATTTGACTTGTCAGCCAATCTAAAAATTTCAGCATAATGGTTAAGTTCTCTTGATGACTGCATCCCTCCAAGCATTGAAAAATGCGACTGCATTCCATTAAGCCAAGCTAAAAACGTTATTCCGGCTTTATAATACTGCGTAGGCTTTTTAAAAATTTCACGAGAAAGTGGAACGGTTGGCTCAAGAATATTTCGGTATTTTTCGATTTTTCCTCGAGCAAGTGCCTCTAGTGCAAGAGATACGGCTGGTGCTATAGCTGTAAAAATTCCAAGCAGCGCATCCGAATGCTTTTTTCCGTCACCCTCGATGAGATCCGTATAATTAAAATCATCTCCAGTGTACAACTTAATATTATCGCTTAGCCGCGCTCTAAATTTCTCCTCATGTTTTTTATCTAGAAGAGAAATTTTAATACCGTCCACCTTGGAGCTATTCGCTTTTATCAATGCAAGTACTATGTCAGCAGCCTCACTGATTGACTCTGTTCCCCAATAACCTCTTAAGGCGGGATCAAACATCGCGCCAAGCCAATGCAGTATCACCGGCTTTTCAGCTTGTTCTATCAATCTGTTATATACCCTTAAAAAGGATTCCGGCCCCTTACTAACAACCATCATAGCCCTACTGGCAAGGATTACACACTGACCACCAATTTTCTCAATTGTTTCCATCTGCTCACTATAAGCATTTATTATTTGGTCTTCGTTCTTAAAATCTTCTATTCCAAACTGATCCGTTCCCGCGCCACAAACTACTCTTGGCTTGAGTGGATGGTGCCTTGCTTCATTAACGGTTCGTTCAATAAGTTCTTTTGCAGTTTCCCAATCTAATCCCATGCCACGTTGCGCTGTATCCATTGCCTCCGCAACGTTTAGTCCCTGATCCCAAAGATAGCGTCTATATTTTAAAGTTTCATCCCAATCAAGTGATCCACCCAATTGCCATGGATTAACTTCAAATAGTGGCGACGCAACCACATGTGCGGCTGCGAACGCTATCCGGTTAAATGAAATACTTGGTGTTTGGGGCTTCAGAGGTGTGCCCACTAATTTATAATTTTCTACTGTTCCATTCTTTAATGGAAGACGCAACATATCAATATTAGTCCCTCTTGAGCAGTTAAGTAACTTAACACCTAATGATATGCTGAAGAAAAAAACTCAAATAGTAAAGATTATATCTAGATTACGTTATGGCCTCATCCTTGCCGTTAAGCTATTTCCCAAACGATCGATACTCCAATGTAAAATTAATGTCATGACGACCAAGACAATCAACGCGGCAAACATCAAATCTATTTTAGCTCTTCCATTAGCAAGCAGCATCAAATAACCAAGTCCTTCCGATGCACCCACCCACTCCCCTATTATTGCACCAATTGGGGCATAGACCGCAGCTAGTCGTAATCCAGAAGCCAAACCCGGGACTGCAGCTGGTATTCTTAAGTTCAACATAATTCGCCACGGCGTTCCATTCATCACACGAGATAGGTCCAACATCCCCTTAGGTGTGTTCATAAGCCCATCAAAAAATGCAGAGGTAACCGGAAAATAAATTATTAGTAAAGCCATCAGAATTTTTGGCCACAGTCCATATCCTAGCCACAAAGTGAGTAATGGTGCTAACGCAAAGACAGGAAGTGCTTGGCTTAAAACCATCATAGGACGCACAATAGTTCTGGCGACTGGTGAAATAGCTAAGCAAATAGCAGTGAAAGAACCCAGGACTGTTCCCGCCAAAAGTCCAAGTATTATTTCACTCCCAGTTACAACCGCGTGTTTAAGGATGAGCGAAAAATTCGAGACAAATGTCTGCATAACTAGAAAAGGACTGGGTAGGATAAATTTTGGTAAATCGGCAAATATTACTAGAAAATGCCAAAATAAAAATAAAGCAACCGTCACAAGAATGAGTCGCGTTAAAAGTTTCATGCTTCCGCTCGCAAAAGTCGAAGGAGCTGTCCTTGACAAGCTAAAACTGTGTGTTCGTCATACGCCCTAATAATGGCACCTTCTGGCGGACACACATCTTTAACGCCATTCATAGAGAGCACTAGAATGCTTTCGCCCAGGCGTGCTGCCTCGGCCGGATCATGGGTCACTAATAAAATTGTTTTTCCCTGAAGATGCTGTGCTGCAAGCTCTTGCATTTCCGCGCGAACACGGGCATCTAGTGCCGAAAATGGTTCGTCTAATAACACGATTGGACGCTCTTCCATTAACGTTCTCGCAAGCGCAACCCTCTGACGTTGGCCACCAGAAAGAGCATAGGGTTTTTTCTTTCTATGGTCGGTTAATCCAACTTTTTCAATAAGCGCATTTGCCTTGTCATAGTTGGGTTTTTCGCCGCGCAGGCGATTTCCTAGCACAACGTTTTCAGTAGCGTTCAACCATGGCAGCAGATTGTCCGTTTGAGACATCAAAGAAATCTGACCGGTGAGTCTTCCACCCTCTTTCAATTCGATTCTGCCATCTAGTACTATTTCACTTTCGAGGCCAGCTATAAGCCTGAGTATGGTTGTCTTGCCAACTCCAGATGGTCCAAGCATACATGTCCAGGAACCTGCCTGCATGGTAAATGAGATTCTTGGAAATATTTGTATTTCATCTACCCATGCACTTCCTTCGAACAAAAGGCTTTGCATTAATTATCTAATCCCATTTGCCAAAAACCTGCTTCAAGCCTCGTCGCCATTAAAAAGCGGTTAGTTAATCTATGCCACCTTGGGTTTTGAGCAGGGTTCTCACCCAAGCGAATTAAAACGGCCTGATCTATTAATTTACCCACATCGACACAAACACCTTGATACTCTTCAGAACTATAGGTCGAAATCCAATCGGAATAAGCAGAACTATGTTCTTTTTTTGAAATCGTATAACCAATTTCGCCATACCCCAGAACACAGGGGGCTAGTGCGGCAATTAGATCTAGGAAGTCACCGCTATGCCCAGCATCTAAAACGTATCTGGTATAAGCTAGATTGGGCATTGCTTCAGTAGCGTTAAATAAGTCAGTCTCTTCAATTCCTTCTTCTGCGCAAAGTTTCACATGCAAGCTAATCTCTTCGTTAACAAGCGCATTAACTGTCGTTGCGCATAGTCGCATTTCCTCCAAAGTTTCTGCCTTTGTTATAGCTAATGCCCAAGCTCTAGAAAAATGAATCAAAAAGACATAATCTTGTATCAAATAATTAACGAAGTTTTCTTTTGGCAATGTCCCGTCTGCTAACTTTTCAACAAAAGCATGGTTAGTGTACTCATTCCATGCGGAGCCAGCTGCCTTCCTCCACAATTGAAATGTCTTTCCGTAATTCTGCATTAATTTTTCCCAATATCTATTGCTAGGTCCTTAATTGGGCTCTGTTTCTTGATCAAACCAGCTTCTTTAAGAAAGTTTTCGAAGCGAGAGTAGCGCCCATGGTCTAAGGCTGCGGGTCTTAATGCAAATCGCGGCAAGGTATCTATCCAAGCTCGTTTGTTTAGTTCATCGTCCAGCTCTTTTGACGTGTTTTTGAAAATGTTCCAACTCTCCCGAGGGTGATTTATCATATATTGCGTTGCTAGTTCTGTTGCGTCCAAGAATTTCTTGATCATACCACGGTCTAGTTTATCCTTATTGGCAACATAAATTAATTCGTCGTATGCTGGTAAGCCTTCCTCCTCAAGGTAAAAGCAGCGACCCTTAACGCCCTCAATATCCATCTGGTTAAGTTCAAAGTTTCGAAAAGCACCTATGACTGCATCGACCTGCTTCGACATCAAAGACGGCGACAGGGACCAGTTAACATTAACAAGATCAATATCCGACAGTTTGACGCCGTTCCGCTCAAGGATAGTTTTTAGTAATACTTCCTCAACGCCAGCTACAGAAAACCCGACTTTTTTTCCTTTTAAATCGGAGATATTTTTGATGGGGCCATTTGCCAATACCAATAAGCAGTTTAGCGGCGTTGCTACTAAGGTACCGACACGGGTAAGTGGCATACCTTCGGCAACTTGCAAATGAAGCTGCGGTTGATAAGAAATTGCCAAATCGGCTTTACCGGCTGCAACTAATTTTGGAGGATCTGCCGGGTCTGCTGGTGCAATTATATCTACCTCCAATCCTCTGTCTGAAAAAAATCCCTTCTCCTTAGCGATAATTATTGGTCCATGATCTGGGTTTACGAACCAATCCAAAAGTAATGTTACTTTTTGATTGGCTAGAGCTGACGATGAAATAGATATGAAAACACCTATGAAAGTCAGCCGTTTAAACGAAACGCGTAGCCAGGGTGCCATTAGCATGATCAAACTTAAAGCTGTTTTAAACGTTTTCATTTTTCATCTCCATTTTCTTTCGGCAGGAGACGGTCGAGCTTTTTAAGCTTTTTTAAGGTCCGTTTCCTACGCTGGTTCTAACCAGGTCAGGTTCTATGGGTTGATCCTTGCGATCTCTCAGCAACAGTGGAGCTGCACCCCAACAGATTGAATTAATATTAAAGGCAAACTATGCCGATGGCAATAATGGAAGAATAATGAGTTTTCAAAACCAAATTGGACGTAGCAACCAACTTACCCTAACATGCAAAGACATCTGGATAATTTTTTATAACAGCACTATAAGCCTCTGGATCAAATCGATTCACAGACTATGGAAATGCTGAAAAGGTTTATGAAAACAAATGTCTTCGTCCCTACCGCTCAACTTAATTAACGGATATGCAGCTTGGAAGAAAAGAGGGTATCCAGAACGAAGAGCTCTTTTGCAACGTCTTGTAAAAGAGGGACAACACCCCACCACCATGATTATTTCTTGCTGTGACAGCAGGGTGGATCCAACCACAATTTTTAATTCGGAATTTGGCGAGTTTTTTATTCACCGAAATATCGCAAACTTAGTACCTCCCTGTAGCTTAGAAGGAGATCAAAACGGTACTTCCGCCGCCATCGAGTATGCCGTCACTGCTTTAAAGGTTGCACATATCGTAATACTCGGACATTCCAATTGTGGTGGTGTACAAGGCTGCTTTAACATGTGCACGGGTAAAGCTCCTGAACTTGAAAAGTCGACTAGTTTTGTAGGACGTTGGATAAATACACTTCGACCAGGCTTTGAACGGCTTGGCAGTTCTGGAAGTGATGAAGAAAAAATTTCACTGTTAGAAAAAGAAGGCATCGCAATCTCTTTAGAAAACCTGCGTACCTTCCCTTTTGTAGCCCAAGCGATGGAGAATGGAAATCTCTGTCTTCATGGCTTATGGCATGATATCGCAAATGGCGTTCTTTTCGCGTTAGAAGGTGGTAGCTTTAAACCTGTTGTCATTGAATAACCTTCTGAAAAAAAGATTTTATTTTTTAGTAACGAGGTTGAAAAATGCTTGAACTTACGCGGGAAGAAAAGGCGATACTAAACTCTGAACTTGCTACAACTGGTGACAAAACAGCACTTAGTATTGTCGTCAAAGCCGCGGAAATGCTCGGCGCGAAAAGGTTAGTAAAAATTACTTCAAGCCATATTGATGGCTGCCTTTATCACGGTGACTCCGGCGTTTTATTCTGCGAAAATCTAGCAAAAAATGGAGCCAAAGCTAAAGTCCCGACAACTACCAATGTCGGCGCCTTAAATTTTATAAAGACTAATCAAGCTAAACTTTCCTCAGAAAAATTACAAATGGCTCAAAGATTAATGGATGCTCATATAAATATGGGCTGCACCCCAAGTTGGACCTGTGCACCTTACCAAATAGGCGCGCGTCCCAAAAAAGGCGAACAAGTCGCTTGGGGAGAATCTAATGCCGTTGCCTTTGCAAATACCGTCTTAGGTGCGCGCACTAACCGATATGGAGATTTTCTAGATATAGCGTGTGCAGTGAGTGGCAGGGCTCCTTATTATGGATTGCACTGTGACAAAAATCGCAATGCAGAAATCTTACTAGATGTAACTGATCTCCCTGAAAACGTGAAAGGAGAGGATACATTTTTTCCGGTCTTAGGTTCTGTCATTGGAAGGCTTGCCGGTGACCGTGTTTGCGCAGTATCAGGCATTAATAAGATTACATCTGAAGATCAATTAAAGGCGCTTTGCGCGGCAGCTGCATCTACCGGTGCCGTTGGACTAGTTCACATCATTGGAATTACACCCGAAGCTACCAATTTACCGCACGTTTTTGGTAACGAGCGACCAAAGGAAATTCTGTCTATCGATATGGATATGATGAAGGGTGCATTTCATAAACTCTCTCAAACCAAGCAAGCAGGGAAAATAGACTGCGTTGCCTTAGGAAGCCCCCATTTTTCAATTTCGGAATGTAAGAAATTATTAGAAGTGTCGGAGGAAAAGGATTTTAAGGTGCCAGTTTATGTCTGCACAAATCGTCATACTGCTCAAGAACTAAAAGCCCAAAATATTTATTCCAAACTAGAAAGGCTTGGTGTGGTCTTCATAATCGATACTTGTGTGGTTGTTACCCCTATACTGCCAGGTAGTAGTGGGATAATGATGACTAACTCAGCCAAGTTCGCGCATTACAGTGCGGGTAATACAGGGTATCGGCCTATATTTGGGTCACTAGCTGATTGCATAAAAAGTGCGCAAAATGGTTACGCTACACTAAATTATGGGCCATGGAAATGAGCTGGTGTGGGCAAGTGTTGTATTCTGGCACCGCAAAAGGAACGGTTTTACGCTTAGAAGCCCCAATAAGTTTTTGGGGTGGTATTAGTCCTGACAACGCGGAGGTTGTATTAGAGAACCATCCACAGCGCGGGGTGAAGATCACTGACAAAATTCTAATTGTACCTAATCCCATTGGTTCGAGTTCTTCTGCTGCAATACTCCTTGAATTACTCTACGCAAAAATTGCTCCAAAGGGCCTCATACTTGGAACCAATAAAGATGCCATCTTGCCAATAAGTGTACTAGTCGCTGAACAAATGAGGTGGAATACCATTCCGATCATTGCAATGGAAAACCCTACTTTTAAGAGCGGAGAAGAATTAGAAATCAAGGCTGACGGAACTATTCATTCTATTTGAATTAATAATTAAATTGTGCATTTGATCAATGCCGATACTTCAAGGGACTAATATTATCTCTTAGCTAGCTGTCAAATTTAATTACATTTTTAGCTGGAGACATATTTATTTCATCCAGTATTGTCTGCGACCTCGAGGATAAGACAGTCATGATAACCTCTGCCACATCCTCCGCCTCTATGGCGTGTGTCTTTTCATCACCAGGACGGAACCCAAGCCCATTAAAGAAAGGTGTACGCACTAAACCAGGGTTTATAAGAGAGACACGGATATTACTTGCCCTTACCTCGTCACTCAATGCTTGTGAAAACCCTCTTAGGCCAAATTTAGCTGTGGAATACAGAGTCGCCTTGCGTTTGCCCGTAAGTCCCGCTTCTGAGCCCAAAAAAATGATATTACCCCCCGAACGTGCTTTTAAATGTCTAACAAAAATTTGACTGAGTAAAATATGTGAGATTAGATTCAAATCTAGAAAATCTTTTATCTGCGAAGTTGAAAAGTTTTCAATCGGGTTGAAACGTCCTTCCCCGGCATTGCTAATAAGAATGTTGGCTTCTGGATGAGCTTTTAGCAGTGCCTTGGCAACATTAGTTGTTTCATTTTGATTTTTCAGATCCACTTCAAACGGAAAGTAATTGGTGTCATTTGGGGTAAACTTGGAATGATCGCGTGCTATGCCTAAAACTTTATAATCAGCTTTTAAAAGAAGTTCGCAAACGGCTCTACCTATACCGCTGGAACTACCTGTAACCACTGCACATTTATCCGTCAAATTCATACCCTTTTATATTTAAGTCTGCGAAAGGCATTGAAAAATTTTTTCTGATGAGACAACACCTGAAAGTTGCCCAAGAAGAAAATCTGACATCTCTTTCTCAATTCCATTTCCATACGAAACAATACCATCTGCTTCTTTCATAGAAAATGAGAATAAGTCTTCATCTGGATATAGTTTAAAGATTTCACTATACATTTTTTTTGGAAAACGCAGTGGTCCATAGCTGATTGAATGAATTGATTCATTTGGTAAGGCCTCCAGAAGCGATCCTACTAATCGTTCATATTTCTCTTTCCAATCATAAGAATAAATCAACGGATCAAACCGCAGACCAATTGGCCACCCCCGCTCAGCAAGACGCGTCAATGCAGCAATTCTACGCGAAATACTTGGGGCTTTGTTGTCTAATTTCTTTGCGAGTTCTTCAGGCATAAGACTAAAGGCAACAATACAGTTTTGCTGCGGCTCCATAGAGAGTAGTGGCTCAAGCTGGACGCTTTTAGTACGTAATTCCAGATCAGCCCTTTCAAGCCCAGAAAATACAGGCAGTGTATTTTTTAGAAAGCCAGAAATCTTTTCAAATGCTAAAGAATCGCAGTCATATCCAGAAAAGAACGTTATTCGGCCCTTGGCATTATCGCTAATAGTTGTTTCTATCTGCGAATAAAAATCCTCATAATTCACGAATAATACATAATTTGCCGATGAATACATCCCTTGAAGAAAACAGTAACGACAGTCATAAAGACAGTTATACATATGGGAAAAATAAAAATTCTTTTTTGTACCAATTCCAAAGCCTGCTGGAGCTGGCAGCACAAAATTTTTGTGTTTGCTTGCAAGAATGAGTGCTGGTTGCTTTTTCTGGAGCCTAAAGTTTTGCGTGCGCTTATTAAAAACTTCTTGGTATCTGGAGATGATTATTCTTCGACTTTTTGGAAACTTCGAAACCACCGTCTTTGTACGTTCGTGATCCAAAACGTCCTGTTCGATAAATATGGTGTCGATCATGAACTTGGCCTATCGAAGACTGCTGAGATGAGCATTTCGTCCAAGATATGGATGACATCGCCAGCTGATTTTGCATGTGCGCAGGCCCTACTAAAAGGAGTATTTGGAAACGCCGTTTTCCATCTTCTATACTTCTGGACTAGTTGGACTTTTCGGCTTGCCGAAAAATGAAATTTACTCAATACAACCTTAACGTCATTCGAAACATCAAGTCGTCTTTTTTCCTCTTTGACCAATTCTTTGACTTCATCAACTAACAAGAAAATAGTGCGCATATTTTGGGCTAAAAGCTTTTCAACATATGAAGGCTTAATCCGCCGGAGTTGTTTAGCATTTGTATCAGAAACAACTTTAAATAAAAATGTTAACTCGTTACATGAGAACCGGGATGCCAGCTCGGCAAAGGCCAATCCCTCCATGTCATATAGGGTATCAGTTTTATAATCATTACATGGTTGTTCTCTTGTTATCAAAGTTGTTAGAGGCATTAGCTTCGAAAATCTAAATCCTGGGTATGCAACTCGAGTTTGCCTCTCATCGGTGATTTTAGCTACTTGAAAAAGCTTCCCTAATGGTTCCTGAGCATATCCTGCTATTCCAATATTTATCCATGCCACCCACGCAGGAACATTGTACCGGCCACAAATATAGGAAGTGGCCGCGGCTGCATTCATTTGACCAATCCCACTTATTATCAGCAGCTGTCCCGTAACCTCATTTTTGTAAATTGGAAAGACCGCTTCATCATCTGTTTTGGTGAGTTTGAAGGCAGATATAATTGGCCTCGCTTCAGATGGCAATGCGATAACCCAACAGATCGAAAACTCGAATCCACCACCTAGTATCTTTTCCTTGTTAATTAGCAAACTGCTTTTCCCCTTCCCATCGGATTTTTCTATCCCGATATTCTTTAGCAGCATTGAATTTTTCTCGCTTTCTTGCTCCTGTCTCAAGAATATTTAATTTTTGTATCAGAGTTTTAATCACAAGCTCACGTTGCGAATGCGTGATCGAGCCAGAGTGAATCAACTTTTCAAGAGACCTCACCCGAAATCTATCCATACCCCAGTAAGCCCGTGACAATTGATCACTATGACCTCCATATTTTATAGTCAAAAACTCGGGTACGAATAATACTGTCTCATGGGCTGCCAATCTCAGCCACATATCATAATCTTCACAGGCTGGCATCGTTTCATCAAAAAAACCATGTTCTTCAAAAAGTGAACGATGTAGCATCGCGGAACTTGGCGAGATACAGCATAAGGTTAGACATTTTTTAAAAATATCTCCGCCTGACTTTTCATGCTTCTTATGTTGATTTACCCGCACACCATTTCTAATCCAAATTTCGTCGGTGTGAATAATCCTATGCTTAAACAGGTTTTGTTTCAGCACAGCTAATTGCCGTTCTAATTTCTTTTTACTCCAAGCATCGTCGGAATCAAGAAAAGCAATAAAATCACCGTTTGCTTTTCTTATACCAAGGTTCCTAGCAGAGCTTACGCCACTATTTTTTTGAACAAAGTACTTTATCTGCGGCACTTTAGCATTTTTACTAAAAAAGCTGTGTGCTTTAAGCACGCCTTTTGTGCCGTCAAACGATCCATCATCAACTACGATTATCTCAAAGGCCGGAAGTGTTTGACCGAGCACCGAGTTTATGGCTCTCATTATCGTCTGAGCTCTGTTGTATGTCGGTATTACAACCGATATTCTATGTTCAAATTCTGAAGTCATTGGTGTCCAAAACAATAATTTCTCGCGCTTTGACAAAACTATTAAATTTTATCGAGGCCCATGAAAACGATATAGAAAAATCGAAACTTCTTTCTCACATTTAAAATAGCTCAAAAATCACTGACACGAATATACACTTAGCTAGAACCTTGGTTAGTGACCTTCACCGTAAGCATGAATATTATAATGATTGTTTTGTAGATATTTTTTTAGCGTTTTTTGAAGACTATTAAATCTTATCAAAATCGTTAAAACTAGAACCTTATTTTTTTGCTCTCATTCTTTGTCCTTTTGGATCGAATGCTGCCTCACTTATAACTTGACCACTAAAATGTGTGCCAGCAATATTTATATCAACGTTGGTTCCATCGATCCGACACTCTGGCACTAGAATATCTGCAATTGCTAGTGGCGCATTAATCCGGAAACCAAATGTTGCTGATGTGGTTTTGCCTACAATTTTGCCATCATAAAGGACAGGCTCATTACCCAACGGCACGCCCTCATTGTCATCTAAAATAATTGAAACGACCCTGTTTTCAGCACCTGCTTCCACCTTCCTCTGCAAAGCACCTTTACCAATAAATTCTTTGTTCATGTCAACGGCAAAGTCGAGACCGACTTCGACAGGTGAAATATCCGCGTCTAATTCATGCCCATAAGCCAGGTATCTTTTTTCAATACGCATTGACGTTTGCGCTAATAAACCAGCTGGACGTACACCAACTTCGGAAATTGCATTGTAAATATCCCGAGAATGTTCTGCACGACACGTAATTTCCCACCCGGCCTCCCCGACATAAGAAAGTCGGGCAGCTCGTACCGTATGACCTGCTAACTCGACTTCTTCTGAAGAAAAGTACTCAATATCGTTTAATGCACGTGAACCAATGCTTAACGCCACCGCCTCTGCTTGAGGCCCCATCAAGCCAATGACAGCGTATGTATCAGTGACATCTTCAAGGCGTATATCCTCCCCAATCTTTATATGCCTGGCAAGCCACGCGAAATCTCGTTTTATCGCTGTCGTTCCAGTATATAAGCGGTAACAATTATCTGAAATTCTAATTGCGGTTAAATCACTTTCAAATCCAGCTCGTTCATTTAGAAGAGCAGTATAAATCGCCTTACCAATAGGACGGTTCATTTGATTTGCACATAGCCTATTTAGGAACGAACTGGCGTCTCTGCCAATAACATTGATTTTTCCGAATGTGGATTGATCAAATATCGCCGCCTCTTCATGGGCGGCCTGAACTTCGCGACTTATGTTCTCATGCCAGCTTGGTCTGCAAAAAGTTAACTCTGGATTTTTTATTTTACCAAAATAAAGTGGGCGTTCCCAAGAGCCGAACTGACCAAAGTGGGGTTTTTCTTTTTCCCACATTCCATCCAAGGGACTTTTTTTTAAGTCACGAGATGTCAACCATTGGCGCCCAGGGTATGTAATTTCGTAGTGTTTTCCGAGCACCTCTGGAACTCGTGTGGTAAGAGCATTAACAGAATTAAATTCTGGCGCAAAACGTTTTGGATCAACTTCATTTAGATCACTAGGGGTATGCCCATGCTGAATGCAGTGTGCCAGAGCCATACCAGCTCCTCCTCCGGTCGCAACTCCAACAGAGTTCATTCCACATCCCAAAAACAAGCCTTGCGTTTCGCTGGTCTCACCCAGCAGAAATGAACCGTCAGGTGTAAAACTTTCCGGTCCGTTTAGTAGTAACTTTACTTCTGCTGTCTCTAATGCAGGAAGGCGATGCAATGCGTTAAGCATCATTGGCTCAAAATGATCCCAGTCTTCAGGGAGGAGTTGAAAAGCGAAATTTTCACCTAATACATCTGGTGAAATTGGTTTTCCCATAGGTTCGAAACAACCAACGAGAAGACCACCGCTATCATCACGAATATAAAGATGACCATCATGATCTGAAAGAGTTGGGAGATTGCCTGAAATTCCCTCTATCGGTTTAGTTAAAAGATAAAAATGTTCACAGGGCCATACGGGAACTTCAGAACCACCCATTTGAGCTACTTTTCTGCTCCAGAGCCCCGAACAAATCGCGATAGCATCACACCGAATTTGACCTTTTTCCGTCTCAACGCCAAAAACTTTGTTATTTTTTGTCAAAATTCCAGTTATAGGCGTTCTTTCAAAAATTTTAGTGCCCCTAGACTTAGCTCCCTTAATAAGAGCTGCGCAAAGGTCTGATGGACTTACCCTTCCATCATCTGGAGACCACACTGCTCCTATAATGTCGTTGGCGTTCATGAGAGGCCAACGTTCAAGTGCATCGTCTTTTCCTATGGCCTCTGCACGCACACCAAATAATTGCGCAAGAGCTTCTTGACGTTTTATGTGAATTAATCGATCGGCGTTAGTGGCAATAGAAAGAGAGCCTTTATTAATCCAGCCCGTATTCTGACCCGTTTCTTTTTCGAGTGTTGCATATAGCTCAACAGAATAGCGAATAAGGTCTGTAAGGTTTTTTGTTGAGCGCAAAGCTCTTACTTGCGCCGCTGAGTGCCAAGTTGTACCGGAGGTCAGCTCGTTTCTTTCAAGGAGTATTGCGTCTGAAACACCATTTTTAGCCAGATGATAGAGTGTAGAACAGCCCATAACCCCTCCCCCAATAACAACAACTGAGGCATAACTAGGTAGATTGGTTTCAACGTTATCGGTGGACATGACTAAAAACTTCCTTTATTCCAACCTGAATTCAACCCAATCTATATTGAATGCTCGTCAAGAACAAACTAAGGTTTAATTTTCCGATCTCTTTTGAAAAACAATGATCTATGTACTATCGTAAAACGAGGCAGATGGCGCAGCAATAATCTCACCATTAAAAAACATCTTGTTTTCCATAGACAATCCAGGGGTCATCTACTGTGCCAATTTTAATTTCGACGCGTAACTTCGTTGAATGCTTTTCTGCAATATCTAGAAAAGTTATACCACTATCATAAGCGCCACTTAGCAACCCTTCCGCAACATGCATAGTGGAATTCACGGGAATATGTTCTTCCCAATCTTCAAGACTGACGTAATGCCTCGTTGCGGGTTGAAATGCCACCCGTCTTGGTTTGTTGATATCCACACGGCTAAGTAACGCAAGCTGTTTTCCTGGGAAAATAAATGTATCCACCACGCTAATTCCATATAGAAAGTGCGCTTTGGCGACCAAGTCCGAACAATCTGGGTGCACTGCTGCTTGAACCATATAATCGGCCCGACCGTCCGCCATCATCTCTAGTCCGAAAAAAAAATTGTCAATTAACTTGATATCCGCATCTTTTAACTTCTTAAATCTCAAGTAATTCTGAGTTACAAATTCATGATTCGTTCCCGAGGGCCCTAATGTAATAAACAACATATTCTGTCCTGCTATAAATTTCTCAACGTCTCACTTTTATAATACCTTGATTCCAATAACAGCCGCCGTGAACCATCCAAAAGTTTTTGTGATTAATTTAGGTCATAAAAATGACCTCAAAAAAGTTAAAGTCGAGCTCATAGCAACAACATTGTTTCACACTTAGACACACCAAGTCAGATTAGCTTAAGAGGTTAACAAAAATCAAAGACGGGGACCCTAAGTCGTTATAAGGTATTATCTCGCGTCTTGAAGCCCGGGCACCTCAATAACTAATACTTCAGCATCTGACATTGCTGTAATGTTCACAGAAACTTCATCACTTATAGCAACACCATCACCTTTATGAACAAGCAAGTCCTTCACAATAACATCTCCCTCGGAAATCAGGAGATAAGCTTTACCCTGAATAGGTTGTTCAATTTTTGTATCCTTATTGAGGTGACCTACAAAAATACGAGCATTTTGTTGCATTTGTAGTGGCGCAGTGCCATCACCTGAAACCACAAGCTGCAATTTATTTAAGACGGGAGTTTTTGGCAACTCAGCCGTTTCCCATCGTGGTGTCACGCCATTACGTGCAGGCTTTATCCAAATTTGATATAGGCTTGTTTCTTCATCTTCAAGATTATACTCAGAATGAAAAATCCCAGTACCAGCACTCATTACCTGGATACTTCCAGCCGGAGTTTGGCCTTTATTTCCTCTATCGTCCTGATGCGAAATAGCTCCACGACGAACGTAAGTTATTATTTCCATATCGCGATGAGGATGAGTGTCAAAGCCAGTATGCGGTGCAATCCGATCATCATTAACCACCATTAATTCCCCATGACTTAGCTTTTGTGGATCATAGTAATTAGCAAAACTAAAATGATGTTTTGAATTTAGCCACCCGTGGTTGGCACCACCTAAATCTGAAAAAGCATACCGTTTTATCATTATCTACCTCCGACGACACATCATTGATCTGTAAAGTCTGATGCTTCGTTATTTGTATCAGAAACAATCCTCTAGAGGGCTACCGCGAGATTTTTTAATTGCATAGCACCGCGCATATGGATCCCATTGTCGGCCATTTGTCTTTTTGTATGCTACGGGTCAAACCTTTGAGAGCTCAAGATTAAGTAGGTCATCAAAACTACCAACTTTAAAGTCGGCTTCATTACAGTCAGGGTCTGAAATGAATCGAACTGCAGTCATTCCGATTTCTTTAGCACCATCTATTTCTTAGAGTATTAATACCATCCTGAATAAAAATTTTTAACCGCTGGCATTATGATTTCTGAAAGCTCTCTTAATTCGACCTCCTCCGGGGTCTTTGCCCGGCTAAGGACTTTGCTAATTTCTTCCAATAATGCGTCTTCGTCTACTCTGGTGAATTTGCCCTTATTGAATACTACATTGCCATCAATTATGACCGTATCAACACTTTTGCGCTTGGCTCTCCTCACTATAATGTCTAGTAGGGGTATATCAAAATCTTGGTATGGGAAAGCTAAAGATTGCAAATCTAAAAGTAAAATATCCGCAAATAGGCCTTTTTCAAGTCGACCAATCTTTCCGGAAAAAGGTGTACTAGCTGCACCATGTTCTGTTGCCATTCTTAAAATTTCTGCAGCGCTTGGGTTTGGCGAAGAATGGCCGGGTCGTCTATGTAAAGTATAAGCGAGCCGCATCTCTTGTAGCATATCGCGGTCATCATTTATTCCGGCCTCATCAATACCTAAGGCTATTGGAATATTTTTTGACAAAAAACTAGACAAATCAGCTTTGCCGCTTTTAAGACGCAGATTTGATGAACAATTATGACAAAGACAACCTCCACTCTCTGCTAAAAGATCAGCATCATCTTCTGTCATCCATACACCATGCCCAATAGTAAGCTGAGGACCTAAAAGCCCAAATTTATCTATATATTCCAATGCTGATTGGCCTGTCCGACGTCTGGCGTACTCGGCCTGATAAGGTGTTTCCAACAAATGCATGTGTATTTTTGCACCTGTGTCTATTGCTGCTTTTGATATTGTTTCAAGCGCTTTATCAGAAAGCCAATGTAAATTGGACGGGGCTAATTGTATCTCAATTAAGTTATTCTTTGCGTGTTGCTCTGTTAAAATGTTGAATATTTCTAATTGCTCACTGATTGATAGGCTAAAGCTTTCAAAGTACTTTTTTAGCGTTGGTCGGTGTTTCGGTGGAAGAAGAGCTAGACAATTTTCGTCAGAATCGTAAATCATGCGGTTTTGGTCACGAAGAGCAAACGAATATGATGCTCTCATACCGATCTGCTTATATGCAGCAATTATTTTGTTAGACTGGTCAAGAACTGACGCTAAATTTCCAGGAGCGCGACTTTGAAGATGCTGTACTGTAGTGACACCTGACGATATCATTTCAAAAGCGGAATAAAGTGTGTCCAATGTTGGTGGTACATTTCTCATCTTTAAGCGCTCAGCGAACCAAAGTTCCAGTGGGTGATCTTGAGCTCCTAGTTGAAAAGGTGTGACGCCCAAATGATGATGCGCGTTTACCAAGCCAGGCATTGCAAATAAATTTTCTCCCCCAATTTCTGGAACTTCTTTATATTTTTGCCTTAATACACTGGTAGGGCCAATCTCATTTATTTTGTTATTTTTTACAAAAATTGCCTGCCCCTCAACAATCTCTGCTCGCCCTAACCCGTCAAAGCCTAGGAGGATCTTTTTTGCGACAATTAGCTTTTGGCTGGCGTTCATTCTATTTCCAATATTGGTTTATTTATCTTCAGAAGGCTTTACTCAAGTAAATATAATGAATTTTATTCAACCGTTAAACTGACTTTCTAAAGGATTTTTTTATATTGACGTAACATGCAATAAGCTCAATTTTCTGCGGCACCTCCTCCTACGTTGTGCATTTTATGCACCGCCTGTAGTAATTCTTTGCAGTAGAAATCGGCAGGGCAGTTGCTCAGTATAAACATAGAAAGAGTCTGGGAAGGTTTTGAGATAACCGGTTGGCCAGTCTAAACCATATTGCACGGAACGACGATTATGAAAGACGGTCAGCCGATTGAGTCATCTATTGGTCAACATCTTGAACGCGGGGTAGCTGGTGTTATATAAGAGCACTCACCTCGCTGCATGCGGCAACCAAAGGCTGTATCAAGGGTACTTTTACCTGAGACGAAATTCTGACCGCAGCTTGGCCAAGTGGGCCACCGCCGATAATAACGCGCCTGGCTCCCGCTTTTTTCGCTATTTCACAGGAAGTTATCAAAGCACAATCCAACGCATCAGAATTGGATGCCAGAACCAATGGATCGTCTTCCGTAGTGTAACATCCAAGATAAGTGTCATCCCTCTCCGCTCGCATTATTTTATCTATAGAAGGGGCCAATTTCGGAGTAGAAGTAATTACGGCAAAGGGTACCCCACTCAACGCTGCTTCTCGCGCCGCAGCAGCCGCAATCCCTATTACTGGAATATCCATACTACGAGCCAATATCTTAGCACCAGGATCGCCAAAAGCAGCTACAATCAAGGCACTTGCGTCCGGAAAAACTGCTTTGGATATTTGATTAGCGGCCTCGTAAAGCTGGTCTCGATCAACGATCAATTTTGGTCCCTTATGATTTGTCCAACCCATTACATTAGGCAAATATCGGCTGGTTATGCCAACCATGTCTTGTGTCGTTTTTTGGGAGCCATTTGGATTAATAATAAGAACCGGTTTCATAGGCCGGAGTATTTCATATGATATCCAACTTGGCCAGTACGCGTCTTGGCATGCTTACGCCTTCCTCAAATACTGTTCTTGAGCCTTTGACTTTTTCTATGCTGGCCAATCAATCCGACATCTCGGCCCATTTCAGCCGCTTCAGAGTGCTAAAGATATCGTTGGAAGCTGACTCATTAGACCACTTTAGTAACATTCCAATGTTAAAGGCAGCAGATTTACTAGCTGATGCGAAAGTTCAATCTATTTGCTGGAATGGTACATCACCAGGATGGTTAGGTTTTGAAAAAGACTCTGCGTTAATTGCAGAGATCGAAGCCAGGACTGGTATTAAAGCTTGCTCTTCAATTTTAGCGATGAATGAGTTGCTTGCAAAATTCAATGCAAAAAGAATTTGTTATGTTACGCCCTATCTAATTGAAATTCAACAACAAATTCTTAACAACTATCGATTGAAAGGGTATGAGATTGCTGCTGAAAAACATCTTGGAGACCCTAGTAATTTTTCTTTTGCAACGTATTACGAGGCAGACACTCTAGAACTTTGCCGGGCTGTTGCTAACGAACGGCCTGACGCAATACTTATTTTTTGTACAAACTTTAGAGGAGCCCAGTTGGCTCCACTAATTGAAGAAGAAACTGGGATAACAATTCTCGATAGTGTCTCAACCGCACTTTGGAAATCAATCCAAGTGGCTGGAGAGGAACCTAAAACCATCCGTGGCTGGGAACGCTTATTTGATGTCTGACCGAAACCTTATTGGATACGCAGGTTCTAGGCCAGAAATTATCTGGCCTAATGGAGCGCGCGTAGCAATTTCCGTAGTAGTGAATTTCGAAGAAGGGGCCGAACTTCAGGTGGGAGATGGTGACCCAGCCTCAGAACTTGTTGGGGAGGTCATGAGTGTGGTGCCAAAAGGGCAGCGTGATCTAGGTCAAGAGCAAATTTTTGCTTATGGCACCCGAGTCGGTCTGTGGCGTTTTCTTGACGCATTAAAAAATACCGATACACCTGCTACTTTTTACATGTGTGGACGAGCAGTTGAACGCAGTCCTCAACTTGCTCGCGCTGTTTCGGACGCAGGGCACGAAACAGCATGTCATGGATGGTTATGGCGCCCGAATGCAGATTACACCGATATCGATAGTGAAAAAAATGATCTGGTTCGCGCTGGTGAAGCAATTAAGGCGGCAACTGGTCAAAAACCGGTTGGATTTTTTTGTCGAGGTTCAGAAAGCTCTTGGACCCGAAAACTTCTGGCAAATGAAGGCTATATTTATACATCCAACGCTTTTGACGACGATTTACCTTATCACGATAGTTCTGGTCTTATCGTTGTTCCATACAATCTTGATACTAATGATATGAAGTTTTTTCACCCCAACGGTTTTGTTAGATCTGCGGAAATGTATGAATACGTGTGTGATGCGGTCGAGCAACTGTTAATCGAAGCGCGCGCGGGAAAATCTTCAACATTATCGATCGGTTTTCATCTGCGTATAGGCGGCAGGCCTGCACGATTTCGTGCAGTTACAAAAATTCTGGAATATCTGGCGGATTTAGACGCTCAGATCTGGCGGGCGCGTCGAATAGACATAGCTCGTCACTTCGCAGCTGTATCTCAAACAGCAAAAACTTGACTCAAATGGAGATAATTAATGAAATTTAAATATAGCTTTTTTGCACTAGTAACAGCATTGGCAATAAGCGCCATGCCAGCAGTAGGCGAGACTACAATCCGCGCTACAGGGCTTGTTTCTACGCACAAATTCCACACTGCTCTTGAAAAACAATTTTACGCCGAACTAGAAGATAAAACCGGTATTGACCTCGCAATAAACTTTAATCCTTTAGACGTTGTTGGTGTCGATATGCAGGATACTTTGAGGATGGTGAGAACAGGTGCATTTGATATTGTTCAAAGCACCATAGGTGCGGCCGCTCGTGACGATGCATTTCTTGAAGGAATTGATCTTATTGGTGTATCAACCTCGATGGATCAGCTAGAAGAAGTTGTAAAAGCTTTTATGCCGCAATTAGAAAAACGTGTTGCAGAAAAGTTTAATGCTAAACCTTTAGCAGTATGGCCTTATGGCCCACAGGTTTTTTACTGTAATGCCGAAATAAAGAGCCTAAATGACTTCGAAGGCTTAAAAATTAGGTCTTACACGTCATCTATGTCAACTTTGATTGAAGCCTTAGGTGCCACGCCAGTGACTATGAGCTTCAAAGAGGTTTACCCTGCGCTTCAACGTGGTTTGGTAGATTGTGCTATTACATCTCCAACATCCGGTAACACTGGAAACTGGCCTGAAGTAACAACACACTTTTTACCACTTGGAATTTCTTGGTCTGTGAATGCACATTTTATAAACCTTGATAAATGGAATAGTTTTTCGGACGCAGAAAAAGCAAAACTAGAGAAGGAATTTACTGATTTTCAGAATGCTTTTTGGGCGCTGGCCAAACAAAACAATGGCTGGGCTATTGCTTGTAACACTGGAGGTAATGGGTGTGAGAACTATACTAAATTTGGCATGACTTTAGTCGAACCAACTCCGGAAGATCAAGCCAAGGTCACAGCCGCCACAATGGACAAGGTTTTGCCTGGTTGGGCAGAGAGTTGTAATGCTGGTTATGCAGATTGCTCTAAAATATGGAACGCTACTGTTGGAGCAGTTCGGGGCATTGAATTAAAATAAATAACGAAGAGGCGCGCAGTAGTGCGCGCCTCTAAAATAAGAGAGTTCAGATGCGTATTGTTGGAATATGTGGAGGATATGCCTGTTTAGGTTTATCCTTTTTAATTTTTTTTGAGATAATTGCACGCAAACTCTTCAACCACTCGCTTCAGGGAGTGGATGAGATCGGCGGTTATGTAGTTGCTATCATAGGCACCTTCGGTATGGCACTAGCAGCTGTTGAAAGAGCCCACACGCGCATCGATGTTCTACTTTTTAGATTACCAAAAAAGGTTCAAGCTATTCTAAACCTTATTTCATATATAGCGTTAGGGATTGGCGCTGCTTTTATGGGGTATATGGGATGGTATACTCTTGATGAGAGCCTTTCGTTTGGATCAGTTTCTTCGAGTCCGCTTCAGGTACCTCTGTGGATACCTCAGTCACTTTGGATGGCTGGCCTTATAATCTTCGGCTTATCCGCAATATGGACCGCATTTCGGGGTGTTTTGGCCCTTCGCATTGGTCTCAAAGAAGCAGAAGATGTGTTGGCCCCACCTACTATCAGTGAAGAAATTGAAGAGGTTCGCAAATGATCGATCTTATCGGAGCTATTTTTGGTTTCTTCATAATGTTGGGTCTCATGTTTGTCGGACTACACGTCGGCATAGCAATGCTTGCAACAGGAGTGCTGGGTGCGATGATCTATTTTGGTCCACCAGTTCTGCTCTCCTATGGAACAAGTCTTTGGGCAGTTATGAATGATTTTCTTCTAACAACTATTCCACTCTTTGTACTTTTAGGGGAAATTTTGCTTCGTGCTGGCATTACTCGCAACATGTACGAAAGTCTTACAGATTGGCTTAGCCGAATGCCTGGTGGCCTTTTACATACGAATATTGGGGCATGTGCAATGTTTTCCGCAGTCTCAGGGTCTTCAGTTGCAACAGCCGCTACTATCGGAACTGTAGCACTTGATGAGTTCAAACGTCGCGTCTACAATGAACCCCTAGTCTTAGGCTCAATTGCCGCTGGAGCGACACTAGGGATTCTTATACCTCCTTCAGTCAACCTTATTATTTATGGTGCATTAACGAATACATCGATAGGCCAATTGTTCGCAGCGGGAATTTTGCCAGGGATCCTGCTCACCATTGTTTTCATGACTATTATAGTAATTGCGGTTCTTTGGAAGCCATCGCTGGCCGAACAGGTTACTGAAGTACCCCCGTTAAATGAGCGCCTATTTCGTCTACGGTACCTCGTTCCACCCTTAGGTATTTTTGTGATTGTAATGGGTGCGATTTACGGTGGTTGGGCTACTCCAACAGAAGCGGCAGCACTAGGGGTAGTGTTAGCATTTGGCCTTGCTGCAATCAATCGTAAATTGGGTTTTTCTATGCTACACGAAGCCTTCATAGCGACAATAAAGACTTCAGCAATGCTACTTTTTATTATTACTGCAGCATTTTTCTTGAACTTCATAGTTGGATTGCTCGGAGTTCCGCAGGCTATGAGTAGGACTGTTACTGATCTGGGCCTAAACGCCACACAAATCATTTTAATCCTCGTATTGTTTTATCTGGTCATGGGGTGTTTTTTAGAAACTTTATCGATGATGGTGGGCACCATCCCAATTGTCATGCCCGTCATTCTACATCTTGGAATTGATCCCGTCTGGTTTGGTATCTTCCTTGTAATTATGATGGAGCTAGCATTAATCACACCACCTGTAGGGATGAACCTGTATGTAGTTCAAGCTGTTAGAGGTCGTGGAGAATTAGCAGATGTCTATCGAGGAATTCTTCCTTTCGTGGCGGCAATGCTGCTGACAGTTGGGTTTATAATTATTTGGCCGGAAATAGTATTGGTCGTACCAGAGGCTTTATTTTGACGTAAGTCAAAAGGGAAAGCATTTGCCAAATAAAACTAATAAAATGGGTACTTTACAGCTTAGCGTTATCAAATAAAATCTCGCGATTATGAAAAATTTGTTACAGCTCTTTGCTCTACTTTGCAGTCTTATTGCGATCGATGACTTGTAAACTCGACATGTTGTAACGCAGTTTAATACGTGGATGTGGTGTATAATCTTTTCTATGAGCGTTGGGTCTATTACTGTGTTTGGAATTACCGCAGTCGCTCATGCTTTACTTATAGCCGGAGTTGTTGTCAGAATTGCCAGTTTTACGGCAGCGCAATATCGCCCAACAGTTTTGTTCAGCTTGCAAGACGGCTTTGCGCTGACCATCTACTAGCAAAAATCCCAGGAAAATCTTGGTAGCGGAGGAGGGACTTGAACCCCCGACACGTGGATTATGATTCCACTGCTCTAACCACCTGAGCTACTCCGCCAAAAAGAAATCAGACGTTCGATATATTCAAGCTAAAGCCAACTGTCAACTAACGGCCTATTAATTAATTTAGCTATTTATTAAATATCAGTTAGCTAATCCCTAATGCAACGAGGTTTCGGTCATCCATCCCCCACCAAGAACTCTTGCACTGTCATCACGTGAGTAGAACACAGCCGCTTGTCCGATAGCTACTCCGAATTCCAATTCATCTAGGACAACTTTACCGTTATCGCTTCCGTCAGAAAAAAGAGTCCCTGAGATTGGTTTCTGCGTTGATCGTAACTTAATCATTAACTTCTCACCACTGCTAGAAATAGGGTTATCTCCAAGCCAATTTATTTCTGAAACTTTTAACAGATTCCGCCCTAGCGCAGAGTGCGGACCTACGACAACCCTTCTCTCCTCCGGATTAACGGCAACAACATATAATGGATCGGTTGCGCCTGGCTCGACCAAGCTGGACCGCCCACCTATACCTAAACCTTTTCTTTGTCCTACAGTAAAATTTACGATACCATCGTGTTTACCGATAACAGCACCGTCCATATCCACTATTTCGCCTGGCTCTATAGCATCCGGTCTTAAACGGCTGACGACATCTGCATATTTTCCATTGGGAACGAAGCATATGTCCTGACTATCTGGTTTATCAGCAACATTAAGTCCTATTCTATTCGCATGCCGTCTTGTCTCATCTTTCGTGAGCCCGCCGAGCGGAAACCGAAGATATTCCAACTGATCTGACGTTGTAGCAAAAAGGAAATAACTCTGATCCTTTTTCTGATCGACCCCCTTACGTAATTCGAGACCAGATTTTCCCATAGCGCGTTGGACATAATGTCCTGTGCAAAGTGCTTTTGCACCTAATTGTTTGGCTGTTTGGAGTAGGTCTCGAAACTTAACAGTTTGATTGCAACGTATACACGGTATAGGTGTTTCACCACGAGCATAACTATCAGCAAAATCTTCCATCACAGATTCTTTAAACTTACTTTCATAGTCTAAAACGTAATGAGGGATGCCAATCTTTTCCGCTACCAATCGCGCGTCGTGAATATCTGCACCCGCACAGCATGCACCTTTCCGTTGTATCGCCGAACCATGATCATAAAGTTGGAGCGTAATTCCTACGACCTCATATCCGGCCTCTGCCACGAGAGCCGCGGTGACAGAAGAGTCCACGCCCCCTGACATTGCGACTACAACCCTATTTTCCCAATTTGCACCGGGGAGACCCAAATCTATTTTTTTTTCCATTATAAAAATATTTCACAGTTGATGTTGCGATTTCTGCCAATACTTCCAACATGGCAGATTTATGTTATATATTCTTTTCAACTTACAAACCTTTGGGGCAACGAAAGGGTTAAACCATCCAACTCCTCGGTAACTTTTATCTGACATCCAAGGCGCGACGTTAGTGTTAATCCAGATGCAAGCTCTAGCATATCACTTTCATCATCAGACGGTTTCGGCAAGATATCATACCATTTCTCTCTAACAACTAAGTGACATGTAGCACATGCCATATTCCCCCCGCAGGCACCTTCTATATTTACGTCGTTAGCACGCGCCACTTCAAGTATCGTTTCCCCAATCTCGGCTAGGGCCTTCTTTTCTATCCCATTTTCTTCGATAAATATTATATGCGGCATTGAACACCCTTTTTAAAAGACTGTGTTTAGTTCGAACCTTGGTAAATTTTCAACCAAACTTCGATGAGCCTATTAACGTCTTCTTCGCTATTTTGCCAACCAAAGCTAATACGGATTGTATTATTTATCAGTTCATCCGGTAAATTCATTGCTTTGAGGACGTGGCTTTGTGTCACCTTGCCAGACGAACAGGCAGCCCCCGCACTCACAGCTACACCAGCCAAGTCAAAAGCCATAACCTGCGTTTCCGCATTTAAGCCAGGCATAAAAACCGCACTAGTATTGCTTAATCTTTTTTCCTTATGGGCGATAATTTTTGCACTTGGGGCTTTCGCTAAAATTGTTTTCTCAAAATAGTCCCGCAAATGGACGATTTTTTTATTTGCATCCTCCTGCTTGCTACATGCTTCCGCAGCTGCGCCAAAGCCAGCTATCCCTGCGAGATTCTCTGTACCAGACCGTCTACCTCTCTCCTGTCCGCCTCCAACTATAATTGGCTTCAAATTTAGATCATCTCTAATAATTAAGGCGCCTACGCCAGTTGGACCACCGATTTTATGAGCTGAAATTGATAGCATATCTATTCCAGAGTTTAAAAAATTTATTGGCAATTTCCCAAGTGCTTGAACGGCGTCAACATGAACAAGTGCGTCAAAGTCTGATGCAAGATTGGTGACATCCTCAATCGGTTGTATGACGCCCGTTTCATTATTTGCCCACATTACCGAAATCAAAGCAGGTTTAGGCGCTTCTTTTAAGAGTACCTTTAGGTGTTCTGAGTCCAAAACGCCACTCTGTGATACCATAATTCGACGAGCTTCTGGCACTGCTTCTAATACCGCATCATGCTCAATACTGGAGATCAGTATACTTAAGCAACTGCTTCCTTTGAGCGCTAGAATGTCTGCCTCTGTTCCCCCACTCGTGAAGATAACATTTTCTTGTCTCGCACCGATGAACTCGGAGATTTGAGAACGAGCTCTTTCTATAACGTTTTTGGCCTGTCTACCCATTGAATGAACTGAAGATGGGTTTCCAGGATTTCCAAGAACGTCCATCATTGCACTCTTGGCTTCCGGGCGGATGGGAGCAGTAGCGTTGTAGTCAACGTAAACTATTTCTTTATTTTTCTCCAAAAACTTCATTGTTCTTTGGCCTTTAAGAGAACTTCAACCCGCTGTAAACACCTAACATAACAACCTACGCTTTCACAAATACCAGACAGCTTAATATAGATTTTTACGCAGGCACGTTTTAGAATACCAATCAATTTGTACAATTTAAGTTACTTTATGCATTCGATCTGCTAATAAAGCTTAGACCAACCGCAAATTTGAATGTCTAGCTATTGAAAGGCTCGAACGGCATGCCCGAAGTGTTAATTAATGGACCTGAAGGCCGATTACAAGGTCGTTATATGCACGGAACAGCAGAAAACGCTCCCATGGCCCTAGTATTACATCCCCACCCACAAAAAGGTGGGACAATGAATAATAAAGTTGTTTACACAATATACCAAAGCTTCGTTTCAAGAGGGTTTTCAACGCTTAGATTCAATTTCCGCGGTGTTGGGCGATCTCAAGGAAAATATGATGCAGGAGAGGGCGAGCTTAGTGATGCTGCCTCCTGTTTGGACTGGCTGCAGCTTCACAATCCGAATGCCCCATTCTGCTGGGTGTGCGGTTTTTCGTTTGGTGCCTGGATTAGCATGCAACTTCTAATGAGACGCCCTGAGATAGTAGGTTTTCTATCCGTTGCTCCGCCTGCTAGTGAATATGACTTTAGCTTTTTAGCACCATGTCCGTCGTCTGGCCTCATGCTTCAAGGTGAAGATGATGAGACAATTCCTCCTGAGTCGGTCGCGAAATTAGTTGAAAAGCTATCTGCTCAGCGGGGTATCCAAATAGATTACACGCTTTTACCTGGAGCCGATCATTTCTTCACAGGCAAATTGGATGAAATGATGGAGGTGGTTGATGCTTATCTCGATGACAATCTGTCAGAAGATTTTAAACGCGCCCCATAATAGAAAGTGATAGCCACTTTTCTCAACAAACGTGGCTATCTAATAACTAACCTCGGTGGGTTTTTACGACCGAAATATCTACCGACGGCCGCAGATCAGCGCAGACTTTTAGAACTTGGTGAATATCACTGTTAGCAAACTCATCGAATAGTTTTTCGTCAATTTGTTCTCCACTATCAAGCTTTGCATAGGCCTGTTGCTTAAGGATATAATCAAAACGTGAAGCCCACTTTCTTGCGCCTAGTCTTGCAGTAGTCGAACAATTATCTACCATATAGGAAACACCCTTAAAGTCCATGTAAGGGTTCAATGAATCTACTGCCTCTATTATGGATTCATTTGCTATTTCAGAATATGGATGGCCTCGATCACGGAGTAAGTCTACCTGCGCCATCATAGTAGCCATGTAAACGCCTGCAGTTTCTGCATTGATTGGGGCGTAATTTCGTTCCTCATCCTCCCGAACTTTCTCACCGACTTGCCACATATCAGTCGTGTCGATATTACCCATTGGGTATCTATCAAATCTATCTGATGCTTGAATTACGCTGCGGACTTCGTTTCCGGATGCAACGTCATCATAAATCTCTTCCAAAATCTCTCGGGCGGGATGATACGATGCGCAATACGCTTTTCGAAAAGATGCTTTCTCACTATCTGAAAGTTCGTCATAAACTGCCATTAGACCAGACCGTGAGATTGTTTTACTTATAGGACCGGTGATTGACTCTGACGTGTTTATATATGCTTCGTCTTTTTTCATCCCCTGACCCGTGAATCTTGCGTAAAGACTTTCAGCGATCCCGTGAACTGCACCAAGAAGGATACCTCTTTCACCGAATATGTCTGACCTATATTCAGACTCCAAGGTAGTCTGAAAGGTGAACGGAGACCCTAAACCAATGGCCCACGCCAATGCGTAATCTGTCGCTCTTCCATTGATATCCTGATGAACGGCAAAGGAACTATTTATCCCTGCGCCATTAACTTCTCGGCCCTGTTCGTATAGCCTTCGAACTGAAGGCCCCATACCTTTAGGACAAACTGCGATAACGTTCATATCCTTTGGAAATTCCTCCCCGACACTTTGCAGATGAGAGAGAAGGAAACCATGGGACAATCCAATTGTAGAACCCGGCTTCATTGCTGTAAAAATTGATTTGTAATTTTGAGCCAAAGCGGCATCCGAAATAAGCAGGAGAACCATATCACTCTGACCGCAAACTTCATACATTTCGCCTAGTGTTCCATTAGCTTTTGTAAAGCCAACAGCCTCGGCTTCTTTCATAGAGCTAGAACCCTCGCGCAGGCCAATCACGACCTTAATATCAGATCCCTCTAGCGACTCCCTTAGATTTTGAGCTTGGGCGGGTCCCTGAGAAGACCAACCAATTACTCCTATTTGATTTATCCCCTCAAATGCTTTTGGCAATAAAGGAAAAAGATCTCGCCCTCCCGCAACAATTCTTTCTTCCGTATTACCCAGAGTAATTTTTCTTGTTTCGAATACCTTTGATTCAAAATCCAACCCCATCTCAATAATCCTTCCACCAAAAAATATATACTTGTCGCCGTTTCCTACGGTCCGGCGGACATAATGTCAAGAAAACCGAGCTGACGGTAGTAAAAAAAGCCAACTGAGATTACAATATTGCTTGAATTTACTCATCAACTACAAAAAGCGGCTTTTCGCCTCTGGAAACGCGGCCGATATTTTCAAATGCAAAATCAAGTCGCCGCCACCACGTATCGATTGTAGAGCCCGCTGTGTGGGGCGTGATGACAACATTTTCCATTTCTAATAACGGACTATTACCTAGGGGTTCGGCTTCGAAAACGTCTAAACCTGCTCCGGCAATCAACTTCTGCGATAGTGCAGCAACAAGATCTGCCTCTACAATCGCGCCGCCCCGTGCCGTATTAATTATAATGGCTGACTGCTTCATCGCTCTCAAAACTTTCGCATCGATTAACCCGCGAGAATCCTTTGTTAACGGGGTATGTATTGTAACGATATCTGACGTACTTATAAGTTCGTCGAAACTAACCTGTGTTGCGCAAAGTTCTTTTTCTAATCTAGCATCCGCCTTCACTGGGTCAGAGTAGACTACGTTAGCTAGAAAGCCCCTGGCCATCCGAGCTACCTCCTGGCCAATTTTTCCGAAACCTACAATGCCAACTCTTTTACCCCGTATTTCATGTAGAGCTAGGACCTCTTGATGACCAAGCCAGTGACCGTTTTTTAATGATATGTGGTGTAGAGGTAATTTCCTGTATAAGGCTAGTATCAACAAAATAGTATGCTCGGCGACGGTTGGCGCATTAGCACCCCCATTTGTTGCCAGTGGAATCCCAGCAGATTTCAAACTGTGAACGTCAAGCCGATCGTACCCCGCACTC